>JASHUF010000333.1 GCA_030040175.1 Acidobacteriaceae bacterium | reverse complement strand
CCCACTAAGTGGAGCAACAACTTTTTCATCAACCTGTTCGGCTACGAGTGGGAGCTGACCAAGAGCCCCGCGGGCGCGCACCAGTGGAAGCCGAAAGGCGACGCCGGCGCGGGCACGATTCCCGATGCGCACGACCCCGGGAAAAAGCACCAGCCTACAATGCTGACCACGGATCTCTCGCTGCGCTTCGATCCGATTTACGAAAAAATTTCGCGTCATTTTCTCGAAGCCCCGGCCGAGTTCGCCGACGCCTTTGCCCGCGCCTGGTTCAAGCTGACGCACCGCGACATGGGTCCGCGCGCCCGCTACCTGGGCCCGCTGGTGCCGAAAGAAGAGTTGATCTGGCAGGACCCGATCCCCGAGGTCGACCATCCGCTGGTCGACGAAAAGGATATCGAAACCCTGAAAACAAAGATTCTCGCCTCCGGCCTCAGCATCTCTCAGCTCGTCGCCACCGCGTGGGCGTCGGCCGCCAGTTTCCGCGGCAGCGACAAGCGCGGCGGCGCCAACGGCGCACGCATCCGGCTCGCGCCGCAGAAGGATTGGGACGTAAACCAGCCGGCCGAACTGGCCAAGGTGCTCGCCAAGCTCGAAGCCATCCGCAAGGAATTCAATGCCTCGCGAAAAGGCGGCAAAATGATTTCCTTCGCTGACCTCATCGTCCTCGCCGGCTCGGCTGCCGTTGAGGCTTCCGCAAAGAAAGCCGGGCACGATGTGAAGGTGGCCTTCTTGCCGGGCCGCATGGACGCCTCGCAGGAGCAAACCGATGCGGCCTCGTTCGCCGTGCTCGAGCCCAAGGCCGACGGTTTTCGCAATTACATTCGCAAAGGGCTCGAGGCCTACGCCTCCGAGCTGTTGCTGGACAAAGCGCAACTGCTCACGCTCACCGCTCCGGAGATGACCGTCTTGATCGGCGGCCTGCGCGTTCTCGGCGCCAATCCCGGCCAATCGCAACTCGGCGTCTTCACCAGGCGGCCCGAGACACTGACCAATGACTTCTTCGTCAACCTGCTCGACATGAGCACGAAGTGGCAGAACTCCGAGAAACAGGAAGGCGTATTGGAAGGGCGCGATCGCAAGACGGGCCGGCTCAAGTGGACAGCCACCGTGGTTGACCTCGTCTTCGGTTCGAACTCGCAACTGCGCGCTCTCGCTGAGGTCTACGCGAGCAACGATGCGCAGGAAACCTTCGTCAGGGACTTTGCCAAGGCGTGGACCAAGGTCATGAACCTGGATCGCTATGATCTGTCCAAGCGCGACGAACCCATTGCCCTGGCCGTTGCGGCAGACTGACCCCCTCGCCGTTGACAGGGCCCGATGCGGAAGGGCGTCCGGTCTGCGGACGCCCTTTCTTGCCTGATCGATTGCCTCAGTTCGCCAGCACGGCGCGGTAGCGCGCTTTGCCCTTCTTCACCTTTTCAATGGCCTCATTCGCTTTAGCCATGGGAAAGATCTCCGTCGTCGCCTGGACGCCGTGGCGCGCCGCCACGTCGAGCATCTCGCGCAGGCGGTGCGGGCTGCCGGTGGGATTGCCGCTGATCGAGCGCGCCCCGGAGATGAGCGGAAACGCAGGCACGGCGATGGGCGAGGGCGGGACGCCGACGAAGCAAAGCATGCCCATGGGCCGCAGCGCCTGCAGATAGGTGCTCCAGTCCTGGTCGGCGTTCAGCGTAGTGAGGATGAAGTCCAGCCTGCCGGCCACATCTTTCATCGCCTTGGTTTCGCGTGTATTGACGAAGTGTTGAGCGCCGAGCGTGCGCGCCTCCTCTTCTTTGTCTGCCGACGAGGAAAAGGCTGTGACCTCGGCGCCAAAGGCGCGTGCGAACTGGATGGCGATGTGGCCGAGCCCGCCGATGCCCACAATGCCCACGCGCGAGGAGGGATTGATGCCGTGTGTGCGCAGGGGATTATAGACCGTGATGCCGCCGCAGAGCAGCGGTGCGGCATTCTCGCTTTTGAGCGCGCCGGGGATGGGAACGACGAAGCGCGCGTTGCCGCGGACGCGGTCGGCATACCCGCCGTTGCGATGCACGCAGGTGGCCTCTGATTCCGCGCAGAGATTCTCCATGCCCTGTGTGCACCACTCGCACACGCCGCAGGAGTTCGATTGCCAGCCGAGGCCCACACGCTGGCCCGTCTCCAGCTGACGCACCGCGTCGCCGACGGCCGCGACTGTGCCGATGATCTCGTGACCCGGGATGAAGGGATATTGGCTGATGCCCCAGTCATTGGCGATCAGGTGAAGGTCGCTGTGGCAAATGCCGCAGTGGGTGATGGCAATCTCAACCTCCTGCGCGCCCAGCATGCCGGGGTCGTAGTGATAGGGCAGAAGCTCAGCTCCTGCTGCATGCGCTGCAAGACCGTGAATTTGATCCATGTTCCGGAATCCTCACTGGCGAGGGGGAACCGCCGGATGCGCAAATGCTGCGCCCGGCGGAATGACTGCAAGAAAGGAAGGTCTTCCTTATCCCCACCTAGTTTAAACCGCCGCCCGGGTCGATGTGCAGAGTGAGAACCTGGAACCCGCTGAGCACTCCGCCCGCAGGAGCGTCGCCGGCAACCTCAGCCGATTCTCCATTCAGGTTGACCTCCTCGGTGGAGCGCACGCCTTCAAGCGCGTTGGCCACGGAAAGCGGCAGGCTCGAGAGAATCTCGCCGTTCACGCCCGCCTGCGCTTCCGGAACCAGAAGGCTCACATAGATCCGGTCGGCCGCATGCTGACGCCGCGCCTGTTCCAGAACGGTCTCGAGATTTTCGGGGCGTGCCGGAATGTGAGGCTGATTCAGCGTGCGGTCGAGCGTCTCCGCGTCGGAGACCAGCAGCCGGATGTTGCCCCCGGCGAGCCGGTCGGGTAGGCGAATGGCGATGCGCACATTGTGCTCCGGCTGCTGCCAGGGCCGAAGAGTGGCTTCCACTTCAATGGTGTCGCCGGCGTGCACGATGTCGTTTGAAATAAGCCGCGCGCCCTCGAGGGTCACTCCCAGTCTCCGTGGAACTTCCTGAACATGGAGATCGATGCCGCGCACCGTGCCCTGGCGCGCACCGTTGGTGTAGAGTGCGGCGAAGCGCTCGCCGGCCTGCAGCGCAAGGGCCAGCGGAGCAGGCAGCACTTCGCCGGGCGAGGCCCAGAAATCGAGCGGAACCGCGGGGTACTGCTGCAGGTCTACGTTTCCGGTGAGATGATAGCTCGTTGAGGCGGTGCTCGAGTTCGCCTCGAGAAGCGAATCGAAGAGCACCACCATCATGGCCTGTGAAGTGAGCGAAGGAAGATCGAGGATTTCGACATTCAGCTTGCGATGATCCTCCGGGCCGTCCATGGTGATGTGCATGGGGATCATGTGCGCGCTTGCGCCCATGACGCCGCGAATCCCCGATTCGCGATCTTCGGTAAACGCGCCCACGGTGGCGCCGGTATTGACAATCTTGAAGGCTTCGAGCGGCGAAGCCAGCGTGGCGACCACGTCGGCCGTGGTCATGGGCAGCGAAATCTGGCCTGCTTGCAGCACCGGATGGCCGCAGGCGAGAAGTTGCTTCGCATCGATATAGGTGATGGTACAGGTGGCGGAGATATCGACATCGCCGCGCACCAGCTGCATGCTGATGGCCGATCCCGGTTCGAGAGACGCCGCAGCGGCTGCAGAGGGTTTTGCATCGTAATCCGACGCACCCGCAACGCCGCCGGCCGCCACGGAGTCGAGGCCGGTTCCACGCATCTCTTTTTGCCAGAAATCGATCGCCTGCGGCGCAAAGCCCGTCATCACCAGCGGCGTCTCCATGGGCTTGAAATTCCTGTCATCCGCGGCCGGGGCGCCATCCGCGGCCTCGGCGCCTCGCCCATCCGCCTGCGCGCCCGTGGACGTGGCAGGCGAGGCTGAGGCCATTTCGAGATCGCCCGCGGGCAGGTCGCGCACCTCGAGCATCTGTTCGATGGGCGTGATGCCGGCGATCGGCTCCTTGCTGAATACGCCAATGCGGTACGAGAGGGAGCCAAGAAGCTGGCTGCCGACGTAGACCGGGCTCCCGCTCATGCCCTCGACCACGCCCGTGTACTCGGGCTTTGTGCCTTCGAGACGGGCAAGAATCAGGTCCTGTCCGGGGCCCCGTGCGCCGCGCAGGACACCGAGAATCTCTACCTGCATGGGCTCGGGCGTGGTTCCCTCAAAGACCGTCCAGGCCGTGCCCTTAAGGCCGCGATGCACCTGGCTCAACGGGAAGAATCCCCCGGTGCTGGGCGGCGGAGAGGCTTCCGCGGCGGCGGTTTGCCCGGCGGCATGGGCGCCGGCGTTAACCTGCGCCGGAGCAAGAGATCCAAGGCCAAGAGCCGCAGAGGCAAAAACGAAAAACACCCGGGATGCAGGCCGGTACCCGGTTTCCTTCATGCGCTTTTCCACGTCTATAAGAGTACAGCGAGAGCGGTTCCCGTGCTCAAGCGCCGTGCCCAGTGCCCCGGCGGGAATCGCCCTGGCGGCTTGGCTGCGTCCGGCCGGCGGCCGGCCGCTGGATCATCTATGCTGTGAGCACAGAGGTTGTTGTCATGACCACTTCCTGCACATCCCGCCATGGGTCACCCCGTACCAGGCTCCTTCTCTTTTTCGCCGCGCTTGCGGCCCTTTTGCTCCTGCCGCCGGCAAGCGCGCAAAACGATGCACAGCAGTCGAGCCCGCAGCCGGCCAACCCGCAGCAGCAGCAACAGCCCGATCAATCGCAGCCGGATGCCGGCGGGCCCAGCGGCGATACCGGCGTGATCGCCGTGCCCAAGAAAGCTCCTGAAGACCAGCCGCCGCCCGCGGCGGCGGCTCCGCCTGAGCCCAAAATCACCAATCCCGCGGACTTGCCGCCGGTTTCTTTGCACATCGATGTGCCCGAAGTGACTGTGGACGTAGGCGTGCTGCTGCAGAAGACCGGCCAGTTCGTGCCCGGCCTGAGGCCGGAGAACTTCCGCGTCTACGAAGACGGCGTGGAGCAGAAGATCGAAGGTTTCAAGCGCGTGGAGGCGCCCATCACCGCGCTGCTGCTTTGCGAATATGCCGCCCGTGGTTTTGCCTTCCGCGTGGACATGCTCAATTCAGCCTGGGCGTTCACGCAGCAGTTGCGCCCGCAGGACTACGTGGCTCTGATGACCTTCGACATGAAGCCGCACATCGAGGTCGATTTCACGCAGGACAAGCGCCAGATTCAGGAGGCGATCAGCGAGCTGGGCATGTCGGTCTACATGCCCGCTGCCTTCAGTGAAACGAACGTCTTTGACGCGCTCTACGAGTCCATGGACCGGCTCGACCGCATCCAGGGGCAGAAGTACATCATCCTCATTGCCTCCGGCATCGACAGCATGTCGAAACTCACCTTCGACAAGATTCTGAAACGGGTGAAGGAATCGCGCGACATCACCATCTACGCGGTTTCCACCGGCGGCCTGCTGCGGGAGATGACCGAAGGCGGTCCGGGCATGGGGGCGTCGATCCGCGAAATGGATTACCTGCAGGCCGACAACGAAATGCGCACCTTTGCGCAGATCACCGGCGGCATGTGGTTCGAGCCCAAGTTTACCGGCGAACTGCCTGACATGGTGAGGACGATCAACCAGAACATCCGCGCCAAATATCAGCTTGTCTATCGCCCCACCAACGCCAAGCAGGACGGCACCTACCGGAAGTTGCGCGTCGAGCTGGTCGACGCCGAAGGCCAGCCCCTGCGCATGCAGGACGAAAAGCACAAACCGCTCAAGTACGAGATCATCGCCCGCGACGGCTACCGCGCCAAGCAGGAAGTGGAGTAGCCGGTCTCCGCGCGGCCGCACGCGGCCCGCGTGCATTGCCCGATTCCGCGCGTCTTTCCCGAGGTTCTGGGGGGCGGCTTCGCTCTTGCTGGTGGTCTAAAGCATTTCTCCTTCTGCCGTACACCGGAGCCACCGAGGTCAAGTGCCGATTTCAACAAGAAACCGGCACCCTGGAAAGGGCCGAAAACGGCTATATCCCGAGGAGAAATGCCTTATTACATCCACGGCATGGCGAACCGGTTCCCATAAGCGCCGACGGGCTGAACGCGGCGCCTTAACGCATTTTCTGAGTAGCTGTATCCCGAAGACGGAAGGCAGAGTCGACGCGACCAACAGGGAGCGGCGACCTTACGAGGAAATGAAAAGGACACAGTAACCCAGAAAATGCCGTAGCTCTGCCGCACGCATCCTCTGTTCCTCTGCGCGCACAGGCAAGCGGGAGGAGTGAGCCCCGGGATCAGGAGTGGAGAATATCCAGGTGAATCAGGATGTCTCGCACGTAATACACCAGGACGAACACGGTCATGGCGATGACCAGCCACTGCGATACCCGGATGGCGGGCTCGACCTTGGTCACCTTGGCCACGATCGCTGCCTGGGCCATCTTCTCGTGCTCAAACGAGTCGTCCAGAAAAATCTGGCCTTCTTCATCGCGGGTCAGGCTCGATCGATAAATGTAAAGCGCAGCCATGATCGCGACCAGAAACGACCAGACGATCCACATGACCGGAACAAATGTCATACCCACCTCCAGCAGCACGGGCAGCGTCCCCGATACCGGCGAGTCTGTGGCCGGTCCGCGGCAAGGCCTGGGAATCGACATGCGGTCTGCCGCGCAGCGGGGCCATTTGGCAGAACATCATAGCTCCGATTCATCACGGTTGTCCGCCTGATTTTTGCGCCCAGGGGCCGGTGCTGAGGCCGTAACGCAAAGGTTTATTCCCGAAAGTAATGTCCGCAGGCAGCTGCGACCTTCTCTTTTCCGGAGGCATCGAATGGACAGCCATGGGACGGGGACTTGTATCCCCGCCTCCAGGAAGGGTACTCTGGAAGCGGGTAATTCCAGCAACAGGAGAAAATATGGCCACTGCGACCGTCACTCCGAATCAGGAAACCATTAAGAAGCCACCACTTACGCTGACTCCTCAGGCGATAACCAAGGTGCGCGAGATCATGGCCACCCAGGATCCGCTGCCCGCCGGTCTGCGTATTGGCGTGGTGGGCGGGGGCTGCTCCGGTTTCCAGTATTCGATGGCCTTTGAGAACCAAAGCGGCATGATGGACAAAGTCTTCCATTTTGACGATCTGAAGGTTTTTATCGACGCCACTTCACTGATGTACCTGAACGGCTGCACGGTGGACTATGTGGAGACCCTGGAGGCGGCCGGCTTCAAATTCGAGAATCCCCAGGTGAAATCCACCTGTGGCTGCGGCTCATCGTTCAACGTGTAAGCGGCACTTGGGGCCGTGAAAAGCCCGCTTTGAGATCGAAGGCCTGCGTCCATTTGAAGGATGCAGGCCTTTTGCATTTCGCGCGCAGTCTTCAGGTGCGTTTGTCCGCGGCTAAAGCATTTCTCCTTCTGCTGTACACCAAAGCCACCGGGGTCAGGTGCCGATTTCAACAAGAAATCGGCACCCTGGAAGGGGCCGAAAACGGCTATATCCGAAGGAGAAATGCCTTATTGCTGCTGCGGCGGAGCGGAGGTGTCCGGCGGCATGGAGGGGGTCGACCCCAAGCCGCTGTCCAAGCCGCTGCCGGTGGAGCTTGGGCTTCCCGTGCCGGGCGTGGTGATACCCGGTATGCCCACGGCTCCGGGCATGCTGCCGGCAGGTTGCCCGATCATGCCGGTGTTGCCGCCGCTCATCGTCTTCATGTCCATGATGGGATCGTAGGTGAACTCCCACTCGTTGTAATGTTCCTTCTTCTTGTAAACCAGGATCGCCTGCTTGGGGCTGGCTGGGGAGAAGCCGATGATGCCGGCGCCGCCGAAGGTTTGCCCGGTGAGGCCGGTGCCGGTTCCTGCACCTGTACCTGTACCTGTTCCTGTTCCTGTTCCGGCGCCGGTTCCGGCGCCCGTGGAAGAGCCGCCGTTTCCGCTGGAATCGCTGGAGTCGCCGGAGCTCGACGCGACTGAACCGGTCGAGCCAGCCGAGGAGTTGTTTGAGCTGCCGGAGTTGTCTGTGGAGGTTTGGCTCGGCGCGGTACTGCTGCCGTTGTCCGAGCTGCCGAAGATGGAACTCCCTCCCGAGCCTCCAAAG
>JASHUF010000035.1 GCA_030040175.1 Acidobacteriaceae bacterium | reverse complement strand
GTCAACTCAGAAGGAAACGTCGGCCGGCTCCGTCACCATCATCACGGACTCATCTCCGGTCCGCTGCTTCCACGCCGAGCGAATCTGGCCGATCTTGCCGCGATTCTCCGGCGTATCCGCGTAGTCGATCACCAGCAATTTGGTCCGGATCCGCTCCGGCGCCGCCTCCGCCTTGCCTTGCCACTGCCCGTACACGTCCAGCACGCTCAGCCCATGGGGAAAACGCGGCGTCACTTCCTTATCCAGAAAGTCGCGCCACGCGGCTTCACTCACCCCTTTCGCGGGATCGCCGGCCGGGCCCAGGCCGAAGTAGAGCTTTGTATCCACCCAACCCTGCGCATGGGCAGGATGCGCGGGGTCGCCCTCGAGCGAGGGCGGAGCCGCTGCGGTGGCCGCTGGTGCGGGCGCCTGCGAGGGGTGACCGCACCCTGCCAGAGCCGCGCCCAACGCGAGCAAAATCGGCAGTTTCTTGAAGAGCATTCCTAATCCCGCACCGGGGAACTCTCCCTGTTGCCGGACCCCTGACCCCTGTTCCCTGCTTCTCTCACTTTTCCACTTCCACGCCGCGCCAGAAGGCCACATAGCCTTTGATCTTGCGCGCCGCCGGCTTGGGATCGGGATAATACCAGGCCGCGTCCTGATTATCCTGCCCATCGATGACCAGGCTCATGTACCGCGCCTGGCCCTTCCAGGGACAGGTGGAGGTGGTGCTGCTGGGCCGAAAGTACTCCCGTTTCAGGCTGGACTCGGGAAAGTAAACGTTCCCTTCCACTTCTTCGGTTTGTTCGCTTTCGGCAACAACTTTGCCGTTCCAGATCGCTCGCGCCATGTCGGTTTTGATTGGTCGTCCCTTGGATTGGTGCCGCCCGTTCTTCCGGTCGATTGCAGACGATTCCGCCTTTGCGCATCCGCGCAATCGTCCCCGAATAGATGGACGGATACGACACTACCAGAGTTCCCTGACGGTGGCGAGTCCCCCTCCTGGTTCTCGTTCGCGAGAAGCCACGCGAGTAGCCGGCAGAGGAGGGTTCCCTCCGAACCGTCGCGGCCGCGCCTGTGAACCCTCAAGAGGAGACCGGACGCCGGCGGGGCGCCGCGCGGCTACTTGGCTTCGGCGATGGAATCGATGTGAACGCTCATCTTGCTCGAATCGACCGTCGCCGTCACCGAGACATGGTCCCCGTAAAAGCTCTTCACCGCGTCCGGATTGTCGATCGACCAGACTTGCTTTTTGGCCTCGTCCACAAAGACCGGCTTCTCCCCGTTCTTGATGCAGCCTTTCACGCACGCAGCACCGCTGCCGGCGTGTTTGGCGCCGCACATCGAGTCGGAAATCCAACCGTTGATCTGGGTTGAATCGGCTGCCTGCGCAGCCAGTACGGTCAGTGCAAATGCCGCTGCCGCTAATGCCACAACACGCTTCATGGAAACCTCCGCCGGGATCGAGATGGCTACGGCATTTTCTGAGTTACTGTGTCCTTTTCATTTTCTCGTAAGGTCGCCGCTCCCTGTTGGTCGCGTCGACTCTGCCTTCCGTCTTCGGGATACAGCTACGCAGAAAATGCGTTAGCTCTCTCCTAATCATGCTCTTCGCACCGGAGTTTGTACAAGGGGCGGAATGTAAAGGGATTGTCATCGAGGCGAGCGGCGATGCAGCGCACCCCGGATACGCCGCAAGTCTTATTTCGAAGTGCGCCCGGAGCGCGAGGCGTCCACCCGCTTCAAGGTTGCCTCATAGCGCTGCGCCGCGGCGGAAAACCGGTTCACCAGCTCGCCCGTCTTGGTCAGGAAGGCCGGATACTTCTCCCGGACGGCCGCGAGAATGGGCGCAAACTTGGCCAGCAGAAAGAAGCCCTCGCCGTTGCAATCGACGAACAATTCGGCGGAAACGGCGCCGTGCAGCACCATGGCCGCGGCCATCTCCCAATACGTGATCACCTGCCGCAGCCAGGGATTATGGAGATCGCCGGGATTCTCTAAGACGGCGAAGTATTCTTCCGCCGTCTTGGGCCAGAACTCCCCCGTCACCCATGCGCGCGCCTGCCGCATGACGGGCTCGGTGCGCAGTTCATAGAGTTTCAGGATGATTTCGGCATCGGCCGGGCTTGCCAGCATTCGTTCCATCGGGACCGTCTCCACTGCGCCTCATAGTACAGGATCGGCGGAAGGCATGTCGCGGCGCGCGCCTCCTTCTCAGGCCTCGAGAACTCCGCTTATTTGAAAACTGCGCAAACTCCCCGTAATGCCCTCCTCCAGTTCGGCCATGGGAGTCTCCGGCAGCGCCGCGGCCATGGCCTGGAGCAGCTCCGCGCGGGTGCGCGACCCGTCGAGCAGCTTGAGCAGGGTTTTCACCTTCACATCCTCGAGGCTCACCTTCAGGTGCAGCAGCGAGGTGGTTGCGTCGCGGGTTTGCGCCTCCTGCCGGCTCAGGGCGCTCGCCTTCGGCCGCTCGGGAATGACGCGCGCCATCGCAGGATTCCAGACGCGGAATTCGATCATCTGCGAAATCGCCAGGCGAACGAGCAAAGCCGCTCCCTCGGCATCGAGCGCCAGACCCGTTCCCGCCAGCTCCGGCTCCAGGCTCTCGAAGCTCAGCGCGAAGGGCCACGCCTTTCCCAGTTCCAAGAGCAGAGCCGTCACACCCGGGTGATTCGATTCCATCTTGATTCCGCCCGGCAGGACAAACGCGGTCGCGCCGGGCTTCTCGCCCTCAACCGGGCTGGCCTGCGACGCGAACAACAGACGCCGGAAACTCTCCACGGGAAAATCGCGCCGCACCCGGCGCTCCCTTTTGCACAGCAGCGTTTCCCGGTACACGCGCATGCGCAGGAAGTCCAGGAGCTGTTCCATGCGCAGAAAGTCGCCGCCGGCAGCGCTCTCCACAGCCCGGTGGATTTCCGCCCGGTAGCCGGGATCGGGCGGCGGAGGCAGCACCGATTCGCAGACATACTCGAGCCCGTGCTTTTGCGCGTGTTGAGCCAGTTCCAGGAAGTACACCGGTTGATAGGCCTCCGACATTTCGTCGTGCCGGACGCCGCCGAGATTCGGCCTCATCATGCGCTTCAACTGCGCCTCCACCAGCGACCGGAGCAAATCGTCCTCGGGCCGCGATTCGCAAAGGAAACGGAGAAACGCCATGGCTTCTTCAACGCGCTGCAAGGAGTCGTCCATGCCCTGGGTGCGAAAGAGCATCATGTCGCGAATCATCAGACGCAGATAACCGGCGGGCATGGCGTTGTAGCTGACGAAGGCGACACCGTGGTCGGCGAGCAGTTCGGCACAAACCCCCAGCACGCGATCGCGCACCGGCGCCGGCGCCCAGGCGTAGATGCCGTGAGCGATGATGTAGTCGAATTGGCCCAATTCCGCGCCCACTTCCAGCAGATCGCCCTGGAACAAACGCGCATTCCGGAGACCGAGCTCGCGAATCCGCGCTTGTCCCCGCTCGATGGGCGCCCCGGCCAGATCGAATCCCACAAATTCGCTTGAGGGAATCGCATAGGCCATGGGAATCAGATTGTCGCCGTCGCCGCACGCAATCTCCAGCACGCGGCAGCGCTCGACCGGAGCGGGCGAAAGCCCATGCAGGATGGCCATCGACGCCAGATTATCGGGATGGGTGTTGGAATAGGAATGGCCGGGATAGGCGATCAGGTCGTACGGATTCGGCACGGCTTCCAGCTCGATCCTCCTCGATCACCCAATATTATGAGCGCCGCCGAATCAACTGGGCAGCCGGCAACGGATGCCCCGGCGGGCCGCTTTACGCCGGCTGCAACTCGTGTCTTTGCTCCTTGCTCTTCTCCGGAACCGGCCCGTGCGTCTCTGCCCTGGGCGGCGGCGGCGCATTGCCGATACGCTTGGAGTAGTTGCACACGACCCGGTTCTCTTCCGTCCCGGGCGCGGTCTTCTTGCCGCGCTTCTTGGGCGCTGCCTCTTCTTCCGCGCTCTTCTTCTTGTTCGGGCATTCGAGATACACGCCCGACTTAAGCGTCTTCTCGACAAGATACGGGCTGCCGCACTCCGGGCATTTCTTGGGCACCGGCTTCAGGTTTGAGGTGAAGTCGCACTTGGGATAATTCGTGCAGCCCCAGAAGACATTGCCGCGCCGCGCCTTGCGTTCGGCAATGTCGCCCTCGCCGCACTTGGGGCACTTCATGCCTTCAATCAGATTCTGCTTCACGTACTTGCACTTGGGGTAACCGGAGCAGGAGACGAACTCCCCATACGCGCCCTGGCGCAGCACCAGCGGCTTTCCGCACACGGGGCAGTCCTCGCCCGTGGGCTCGGGCGGCTTCTGCTGCTGCTTGGAGCTGAGCTTGCGGAAGGTGCGGCACGGCGGATCGGCGTTGTAGTCCGGACAGGCCATGAACGGCCCGAAGAGCCCGCGGCGCATCACCATCACCTTGCCGCAGTTCTCGCAGTACTCCTCGGTGTCGCCCGCTTCCTGCGCTTCGGGCGTATTCAAGTCGGGCTTTGAAGCGATATTCTCCTTGGTGAAGGTGCAGCTCGTGGGGTCCTTCTTGTTGTAGGCCGAGCAGGCGTAGAAGGTGCCGAACTTGCCCCACTTCAAAACCAGAGGCGAGCCGCACAGCTCGCACTTCTCGTTGGTCACTTCCTCCATGCGCTTGATGTTGCGCATCTTTTTCCCGGCAACTTTGAGCTCTTTCTCAAAGTGGTCGTAGAACCCGTTCATCAGGTCGGTCCACTTCTCCGTGCCCTCTTCAATGTCGTCGAGCTCGGTTTCGAGCTTGGCCGTATACGCGGTGTCGAAGATGTACGGAAAATTCTCCACCAGAAGATCGCAG
>JASHUF010000332.1 GCA_030040175.1 Acidobacteriaceae bacterium | reverse complement strand
GGCAGCGTGGCCTTGGTCATGGCTGCCGGGGTGGGGAAGCGGCGGAAGAGCTCCGGCGTGACCATGTTCACGCGCACGTCGGTGCATTGCGCCGAAAGAATCGTCGCCACCAGCAGCTCCCACGGCGTGCGGTGATCGAGGGCGCACTCGGCATCGGGATAGGCCTCGTCGAGCGCCTTGAGAATGGCGTGCACCCGCTCGGGCGCGAGCGGGCCGCGGGCGGGTGGCCTCTTAGCAATCTTGATCTTGGGCGCGCGTGATCGAGCCTTCATTGGCGAGACCCATTTTGTCGGCCGGATCGACTTAGCGACTTCGCTGCCTGGATGGACAAGCGCCCGCCGGACAGCTTCTCAACCACGACCTCTTCTCCGGGATTCACGCCGAGGTGCCGGAGCAGTTCCTGGTTCAGCCTGATCTGGCCTTTTGCGGTAACGGTGAGTGTCGCCATAGAGAGCTATCTTCCATTGTGGAGTAAGAATACCCTAATGGCCAGGACAACTTTCGAGAGACTTCAATCGGTCAGAGAAACCTCCGGCGGGTTCACTGCTGCAACATCGACTAAGTGATTGAGGCACGTTATTTTGTAGTGAAGCAACAGACCATGATGATTCCCCGTGTCGCGCGCAAGATGATCGAGGAACGAAGATGTCGAGTATTTTCTAAGCCGCATCCCCTCATATCTTTCGCCATCGTAGTTGCCACAACTCCCTACCATCTCCTCGGTGACCATGTAAGCTGCGTAGTGAACCCAATAAAGGCGATACTTCTTGCGTCCTGGGATTGGCTCGATGGGGCAGGATCCCTCAGCCAGGAGCAAGAGTTCTGGCCGATCTTTCAATGAGTCGGGCAAAAGGCCGGCTTTGCTTCGATTCGGCGCGGCTTTTACTATCAAAATTTCCAGCTGATTGTCTCTGGGTTCGCGAAGCGAATGGAGGTAAAACAAGTCATCGCAGTGCATCAATTCGTCCATCAGTTCTTTCGACCCCAACGAAGTCACCCCCAACCACATCTTCGTCACCCCCAAACTACATCTTCCCGCTCACCCATTCCCTCAACTTTTCCACTGGCAACCTTACCCCCACATAAAACTGCCCGAACAGCGCATACACCGCGCTCACCTCGTCGAAGCGCATCTCGTAAATGAGCTTCTTGAAGACCACGGGATCGTCGGCGAACAGGTCCACGCCCCACTCCCAGTCATCCATCCCAATCGATCCGGTGATGATCTGCTTTACCTGGTCGGCGTATCTTCTCCCAATCAGTCCGTGCTCATGCATCATGCGCTGCCTTTCCGCAAAGGGCACGGTGTACCAGTTCACCGCTTCGCCGCGCCTGCGGTCCATGGGATAGAAGCACAGGTATTTCGTATCGGGAATCGCGGGCCAGAGGCGCGGCTTCATGGCCTCGGCGCTGCGCCCAAGCGAAGCGGCAAGCTCGGCCCTCCACTCCGGCGAGTGCGCGGCGAAGCCCTGGGCCGCAGCGGCCTCATAGGTCTTGCGCGTGGATTCGTACAGGCCGAGCTCGACCACGGAGACATACGAGTGCACAGGCGCGAGGAAGCCGTGAAACGCCGTCTGCGCCAGCGCCAGCTCAACCTGGTTGAGGGCTTCGAGCGAGTCGCGAAAATGGACGAGGATTAGGTCGCCCTTGTGGCCGAGCTGGGAGTAGAGCGCTGTCCGCACCGGCGCGCCGGGCTCCGCGCGCTCGAGCTGCCGGAGGGCCCCCGCGAATTCGCCAACAATCTTTTGACGTTCGCCGTCCGCGCAGGACCCTTCGCCGTCCGCGCAGGACCGTTCGCCGTCCGCGCAGGCCTGCCAGGCCTTCCAGTCGAAGCGGAAGAACTGGTGCAGTACGCTCGCGCCTTCGAGCGTGAGCGGAACGGGCGGAAACTCTGACACGCGGCCTCCTCGATCGACGGAATGTGCAACCCCATCCTAACAAATGAGAATTGCAGACGTGTGCAGGGTGAAATTGCCCCTCTGCGCGCTCCGCCGCGGACGGGCTCTCCATCGGCCTTTATACTGAGAAGGCGGATGAATGAAAAGATTGTCGCGCTTGTCTTTCAACTTGTTGTGCAGGTCATCGGCGCAGGCGGATACGGAGGCATTGTTGCGCTCATTGTGATGAATTCGTGCGGCATTCCCATTCCCTCCGAACTCATCATGCCGTTCTCCGGGTACTTGGTTTACCTGGGACGCTTCCACCTGCTGCTGGTGGCGGCGGCAGGAGCAGTGGGCTGCAACATTGGCTCGGCGATTGCCTATTGGATCGGCGCCAGGGGCGGACGGCCGCTGGTGCAGCGTTACGGCAACTGGGTGCTGATGAGCCATCGCGATCTGGATCGCATGACCTATTTCTTCGAGCGCTACGGATCGATTGCGATTCTCGTGGGCCGTATGCTGCCCGTGGTGCAAACCTTCGTCGCCTTTCCCGCCGGCATCGGCAGGATGCCGCGGCTGCGCTTTCACATTTACACCTCCGTGGGTTCCTTCGTCTGGTATGTCTGCCTGGCCTGGGCGGGCATGAAGCTGGGCCAGAAGTGGAACACTGACCCGCGCTTTGAAGCGTGGTTCCATCGCTTTCATCTGGGTATTGAGCTGGCGCTGCTCGCGGCGCTGGTATGGTTTGTGTGGTCACATCTGAATCGCAAAAGGGCCCTGGATGCGGCCTGAGCGGATCGAAACTTGAATTTGCTGAAAACACTGAGCAAGACTCAACCAATGCGTAAGAGGAGAAGCAATGGCTATTGAAGAAAAAAGCGGCCCCGTGGAAGAAAAGATTGCGCCCGCCAGGGGCAAGCTGGGCGTGATGGTCGTCGGATTGGGCGCGGTGGCTACCACCATGATTGCAGGCGTGGAAGCAGTGCGGCGCGGGCTCGCCAAGCCCATCGGCTCGCTGACGCAGATGGGCACCATCCGGCTGGGCAAGCGGACAGACAACACGTCGCCGCTGATCAGGGATTTTGTGCCGCTGGCCCGGCTGGACGACATCGTCTTTACCGGCTGGGACATCTTTGAAGACAACGTCTATGAGTCCGCGGCGCATGCCGCCGTGCTGGACAAGGAAACGCTCGCCAAGCTGAAACCGCATCTCGAGGCCATCAAGCCCCTGCCCGCGGTCTTCGACCAGTTTTACGTCAAGCGGCTCAACGGCACCTACGTGAAAAAGGGCAAGAGCAAGCGCGAGCTGGCTGACCAGTTGATCGAAGACATTCGCGCCTTCAAGAAGACGGTCGACCGCGTGGTGATGATCTGGGCCGGCTCGACGGAAATCTTCCTCGAGCCTTCGGCCGTCCATCAGAGCGTTGAGAACTTCGAGAAGGGATTGCTCGCCAACGATCCAGGCATCGCGCCCTCGCAGATTTACGCCTACGCTGCGCTCAAAGAAGGAGTGCCGTTTGCCAACGGTGCGCCGAATCTCACCGTGGACATTCCCGCCATGGTGTGCCTCTCCAAGAAGAATGCGGCGCCCATCTGTGGCAAGGACTTCAAGACCGGGCAGACCTTCATGAAGACGGTGCTGGCGCCGGCCTTCAAGGCGCGCATGCTGGGCGTGCAGGGATGGTTTTCGACCAACATCCTGGGCAACCGCGACGGCGAAGTTCTGGACGATCCGGAGAGCTTCAAGACCAAGGAAGAATCGAAGCTCGGCTCGCTCGAATATATCTTTCAGCCCGAGCTCTACCCCGATCTCTACAAAAATCTCTACCACAAGATTCGCATCAACTATTACCCGCCGCGCGGCGACGAGAAAGAGGCGTGGGATAACATCGACATCTTCGGCTGGCTCGGTTACCCCATGCAGGTGAAGGTGAACTTCCTCTGCCGCGACTCCATCCTGGCTGCGCCCATCGCTCTCGATTTGGTTCTGTTTCTCGATCTGGCGAAACGCACGCCGGATCTGCGCTCGCTCGGCATCCAGGAGTGGCTGAGCTTTTATTTGAAGTCCCCACAGACCGCCGAGGGCCTCTATCCCGAGCACGATCTGTTCATTCAATCGATGAAGCTCAAGAACACGCTGCGCCACATCATGGGCCACGATCTGATCACGCACCTGGGGCTGGATTATTACGACTGAGCAACGCCAATCCGCCATACTCTGTGGGTGCCCCCGGTCTCGATTTTGAGACCGGGGAACCCGCAGAAGCCCGGCGGACCACATCTAGGCCCGGGCTCTTCGCGCGGTCGTCCGCGCCTCCCACCCACCCAACTCCAGCGCCACCCTCAGGCACGCTCCGCGCAGCTCGTCCGCCAACCCGCGATCAACCAGAGCGCGCGCCACCACCATGCCCCCGATGCTGAGTGCGGCAATGGCGCGTGCCCGATTCCGTGTCTCATTCCGCGCCCCATTCCGTGCATCGCCGCGTGCATTGCCCCGTGTCCTGTTCCGTGAATTGCTCCGCGCCTTCGTTTTGGCCTGCGGCAAGCTGCGCTCCAGCACGCTCACCATGGCGCGAAAGACGGTTTCAAACGCACGCCTCGCCGGCTCGCCGCTGCGGGCCACGTCGGTGGGCAGCGCCACCATGGGGCAGGAATTCTCTCGATCCTCGAAGTGCTGCCGCGAAAGATAGGCCCTGACCACCTGCGCGCCCACCTCGGTCGAAGACAAATCGACGTGCACCCCCTCCCAGCAGTTCTTCCAATCCGGATCGGTGAAGAAGCAGTTCATCACCTCGGCGTAGAGATCGCTCTTGCTGCCGAAGTAGGAGTAGAACCCTCCGTGCGTCATGCCCGCAGCGTTCATGATCTCGGCGATGGAGACGCTCTCAAACCCACGTTGATTGAACAGGCGCCGGGCGCTTTCGACGATCCGCCTCTTCACCTCTTCCCGATGTCTCACCGGATAGGGCATTTTTGACTCCTTGTGCTCCTCGCTCCAGAGCGCAAAATATGTCCTTGATCATATTCTGCGGGAGTGCTTTGATGCATGAAGATTCAAGTTCCGGTCGAAGTTCCCGCGCGCTCTTCTTAAGGAGGCAGCATGATCGATTCAATCCTCGCAGGAATTCCCAATCCCACGCGCCGTCTCTGGTTACAACAATCGCTCGTGCTTTGCGGAGGGGTGGCGTTCGGCGCGGCGCGCGCCACAGCCGATACCGCTGACGGCATCTCGCGCACCGCGGAGGCAATCCACCAGGAGGTCGCCTTTGCGGCAACATCCCGGCAAGTCTACGACGCTCTTACCCTCGCGGCGCGCTTTCAAAAAGTGGAAGCGTTCAGTGCCGCCGCCAGCAGCCTCAACATCAACTCGCCCGCAGCAGAAATAAGCCGGGAGCCGGGCGGGGCCTTCACCCTCTTTGGCGGCTACATCGCCGGGCGGCAGATCGAGCTGGTCGAGAATCGCCGCATCGTGCAGGCCTGGCGCGTAGGAAGCTGGGATGCCGGCATTTACTCCATCGCGCACTTCGAACTGGCGGAACAAGGCGGGTCGACCGCGCTGCTGTTCGACCACGCCGGTTTTCCCCCGGGAAAGGCGGACCATCTGGCGGCTGGCTGGCACGCGAATTACTGGGAGCCGCTCAAGAAATACCTGGCGCAGGCGGGATGAACGCGAGCGGCAGCGCCGCCAGGTCCGCGCAGCAAAAAGCTCCCGCTTGGGGGCGGGAGCTTTTTGTTGCAACGCGTCGAAAGAGCCAAGGGCCGAATTACGCCCGGGAGCAAATGAGTCAAGCCATGGCGGGCTGCAAGGCCGGGGCGACAGGGGCCTTCTCCGCGGCGGCAGCGGCTGCCGGCGCGTGCGCGCCCCGCGTAAGCCGGTGAACAAAGTGGTACGGCGGCCAGGGGCCGGAGAGCTGCATCTGGCACTCCTTCATCATGGCGCTGGTGGAGGAAAACTTGTTCTGGTAGCGCTCCACGCATTTGCGGTCGATGAGATGAGCGATATCGAGCACCATCTTGCCGCTTTCCGTGAGCCGGCAGCTCACTTCCTCATCAAGCGGCACGAAGAGACGGTGCATCTGGAAGCTGACGGCGCGGGCGCGGGTCTGGCGTTCGCGCGTGCGCGCTGCGTTTTCGCGCAGGTTGCTCAGGTATTCGCGGCCCACGCTCTCGGCCGGGGCGAAGTGCCGGTCGATCTCTTTGGCGCAGCAGTCGTCGACGAAGATCTTCAGGTGCATTTCCGTTTTGCCGCGCAGCTTGTCGATGTTGCCCAGGAACTGGCGCTGGTTGGAGCGGACGGATTTGCGCAGGGCCTCGTCGTCATTAAAGATGGTGCCGAAACGGAAGGGAAGAACCGTGGAGTGCTGGAAACAGTCGGCGATGACGCGTGCATGATCCACGCCCGATTTCTGATTGAGAGCTTCCTGGGGATTGTGCTCGCTGACGATGACGGCGAGGTCGCTGGCTGGATATAAGAATACTTGATTTCCACTTACGCCTAAAACTGACTCCATCGGGACGGGCTTGCGATGGCGTGCTAATTCAGGAAATGCTTGCTTTTCTCCAATGCAGTAGGCATACCATGCCATAACGAGACACTCCGTTCGCGCGCGCTTCTGCCGGCAAGCGCCGCTGGTTGGTGAAGCTCAGGGAAGCTGGGAACGACTGCACGCATAGATTGGTCTTAAGCCGGGGTTGCGGTAGCTAGCGGAATCAAACTAGGCGGAATACTAGCCCTCCAAAAATACCACTGGCAAGCGCTGCGATCACAAACTTGGCTAAAGTAAGCAAACCTTAGTAAAGTCATGTTTGTCAAATAAAAAACTGAATCCATTGGATCAAAAGACACGGATTGCGGCGACGATCCGGGCGGGAAAGCATCGAAAATTGGCCATCGGGCGGCAGGCGGGCGGTGCGGCATCGCTTCGCCGGGGATTTTCGGCAGGGCTAATGGAGGATCCGCTGGAAGTGTAGGAACAGGAAGAGGTTGGCGGCCACGGAGAGGGCCAGCAGGCAAAGGGCTGCGATGGCAATAAGGTTGGCTTTGCGGCCAATGGTTTGCATGCCCTCCCGTAGCTCCTTCAGTTCCAGCGTGTTACGGTCGACTGTCGACTGCACCTGGTCAAGCTGGCTCTCGAGCCGGTCGGCGGCGTGCTTTAGCGCCTGGTTCTGCTCCGCCAACCGGCTTGAGAGTTCGGCATGCCGCGCGCGGAGGTCGGCAAGGCTGCTTTCGAGACGCTTCAGATCCGCCGGCGGAGGGGCGGCGATGTGCGGCGCAAGCAGGTTCGAGACCGCAGCGAGGAGCTGGCCGTCGAGCAGCGGAAGGACCTTCTGGACCCAAGGCAGCGCGATGCGCAGGCCGTTCATCGCCCCGCGCAGGGCTCGGGGCAGCTCCCCCGGACGATTGGGGGCGGCGATTTGCGGGGCGGGCTCCCGAATTGGCTCCCGAACAGTTTCTCGAGACAGAATCTCCGGCTCGCTCATAGGCTCACTCCCCATTCATTCTAGCCAGAAGGCGGGAGAGAACCCGGGCAGGCGTATTCTCTACCATAGGAGCCGCGCGTGAAACACGTATTCTCCCGGCCACTCCGCAGCATTCAGCGCAACATCCTTGCCGGAATCATCACCATCGGTCCGCTCTTCGTTACCTACCTGATCTTCAGCTTTCTGCTCACCGCGCTGGCCAAGGCGGGGCTGCCGATTGTGCAACTGCTGCGGACGGTCTTTCCCATGGGCCGCTTCGGCAATCCCTTTCTGCAATCGGTGCTGGCCGTCGTGCTCACGCTGGTGGTGCTCTACGTGGTGGGCCGGGTAACGTCGCTGGTGGTGGGCCGCGAGGCCTTCGATCTGTTCGAGTCGGCGCTCGAGAGGCTGCCGTTTGTGGCCAAGGTCTACACCTCGGTGCGGCAGCTCATTGACACCATGATGGCCAAGAAGCCCTCGAGCCAGCGCGTGGTGCTGGTGGATT
>JASHUF010000331.1 GCA_030040175.1 Acidobacteriaceae bacterium | reverse complement strand
TCTCGGCAACCATGAGCCACAGGTTCGTCAGGGCTGCTGAGAAGTTAAACTCGTCGAAAGTTGAGGCGAACTGCGTGATCGTGAAGTCTGCACGGATACGCAAAGCGGTTTCGTCTGGGTATTCATCGATTGGGTAACCACCACTAATCTCCGGCACCACCCCGCCAAAATACTTATGCACCATGTTCACCACCCGGCTTACCAGGTTGCCGTAGCCGTTGGCCAGGTCGCCGTTGTAGCGCTGCACCAGCGCGTCGAAGGAAAAATTGCCGTCCTGCCCGAAGGGAATCTCGCGCAGCAGAAAGTAGCGCAGCGCATCGGAGCCCAGCACTTCCAGCACCGTCTCCGGCCGCACCACGTTGCCGCGCGACTTGGACATCTTGCCCTGGTCAAAGAGCAGCCAGCCATGGGCGCGCACCGCGCGCGGCGGCTCCAGGCCCGCGGCCATGAGAAATGCCGGCCAGTAGACGCAGTGAAAGCGCGCAATGTCTTTGCCGATCACGTGCAGATCGGCCGGCCAGAACTTGCTGAACATCTCCTTGTCTCTGGCGTCGTCCGCGCCGTAGCCCACCGCCGTCGCGTAGTTCACCAGCGCGTCCAGCCACACGTAGATCACGTGCTTTTCGTCGCCGGGCACGGGAATGCCCCACGAGAACCCGGTCCGGCTTACGGAAAGATCCTTGAGCCCGCTGCGCACAAAGCTCACCACCTCGCGCCGCGTCGACTCCGGCCCCATGAAACCGGGATTGGCCTCGTAAAATTCGAGCAGCTTGCGCTCGAAGGCCGAGAGCTTGAAGAAATAATTCTCTTCGCTCACGGTCTCCGTCAGGCGGCCGCAGTCGGGACAGAGCGTGCCCGGCGGCCCCTCGACAAAGGCCTCGTCGCTTACGCAGTACTGGCCGGTGTAAAAGCCCTTGTAGATGAACCCGCGCGCGCACAGCGTGGAAAAGAGCTTTTGCACGCCGCGCTTGTGCCGCACCTCGGCGGTGCGGATGAAGTCGTCGTAGCTCAGGCCCATCCGGTCCCAGAGTTTGCGGAACCGGAGCGCCATCTCGGCCACGAACTCCTGCGTGTCCCGTCCGGCAAGCTTCGCGCTGCGCTCCACCTTCTGCGCGTGCTCGTCGGTTCCGGTGAGGAACCAGGTCTCGATGCCCAAAGCGCGCTTGCGGCGAGCGATGGCGTCGCAGACGATGGTGGTGTAGGCGGTGCCCAGGTGCGGCCGCGCGTTCACGTAATAAATCGGCGTGGTCAGGTAATAGCGGTTTGGATTTGCGGTTGATTCGGTCATGAAGAGCGCATTCCGTTCGCGCTCATGTGCCCCGGATCGTCGCACTTCGAATCTGGAATTCGCTGATCGATCCCGCTGTCATCCTGAGCGACCGAGCGAGCCGGAAGGGCGAAGCAAGGGAGTCGAAGGATCTGCGGTTGCTTTTCGGCGAACTTCCAATTCACTACATGAGCAGCGGTCATTTTCCATTTTACGGTATCGCGCGGCTGCGCTTCGCGTCCTCCCGTAAACCTTCGGGCGCGCCGCAAGGCCCGCGCTCCGCCGCAGGCGCAAGTGCTAGAATCACCTTGAAAATCAAGGTATTTCGAGGCCTTCCCGCGTGCTCCTGGAAATGCAGCAACGGCTCGGACGCAGCATCCGCGCCGCGCTCAAGGAAAAATACGAACTCGAGCTTGAAAGCATTCCTCTGGAAACGCCGCCCGGTTTGCGCCTGGGCGAAATCGCCACGCCCATCGCATTGCAGCTGGCGCGCACCCTGCGCAAGGCGCCCAAAGTCATTGCGCAGGAGATCGTGGCCGCGCTCGGCACTATGGACGGCTTCGCCGGCTTCGAGGTCGCCGGCGCGGGCTACATCAACGCGCGGCTCGATCGTGCCGCGGCGGTGCGTGCGACCATAGGCGTCCCATCCCACCCTCTCGCCGATGAAGCCGGCGAAAGGATGGGGCAACCGCATCGCGGTCACGTGCTGGTGGAGCATACTTCCATCAACCCCAACAAGGCCGCGCATATCGGCCATCTGCGCAACGCCATCCTCGGCGATACCTTCGTGCGCCTGCTGCGCGCCGCCGGCCACAAAGTGGATGTGCAGAACTATATCGACAACACTGGCGTGCAGGTGGCTGATGTTGTCGTCGGCTTTCTGCATGTCGAAAAGAAGCCCTTCGCCGAGATCTGCGCCCTCATCGCCGATTCCGAGAGGCGCTTTGCGCGGGAATCCAGCCGAGGCGCTTTGTATCAGGGCACGACTTCAGTCGTGCCGCAAGAGCCGCGAAATGAGATCGGGGCTTTAGCCCCTGTGGCGCAACTTCGCCCTTTTGACTACGACTGCTGGGACCTCTATGCGCGCACCTCGCAGTGGTACACCGAAGGCACTGCCGAAGAACAAGCCGCGCGCAAGCAAATACGCCTGGACACCCTGCACCTCATCGAGCAGGGCGGCAACGAAACTGCCGAAGTGGCCGACCTTATCTCTACCGCCGTCCTGCGCCGCCATCTTGAGACGATGCTGCGCCTCGGCATCGTATACGATTTTCTGCCGCGCGAGAGCGAAATTCTGCACCTCCATTTCTGGGATGCGGCCTTTGAGCAACTGAAGCGCACGGGCGTGCTTTACTTCGAAAGCGAAGGCAAAAACAAGGGCTGCTGGGTGATGAGCAGGGCTAGCCCTTCCACGGAACCAGTCCAAAACGAGGACGGTGCGAAGCACTCCGAGAGCGAGGACGACGGCGCGCAAAACGTCGACGAGGACGCGAAAGTCATCGTCCGCTCCAACGGCACCGTCACCTACGTCGGCAAAGACATTGCGTATCACCTGTGGAAGTTCGGCCTGTTGGGCCGCGATTTCGGCTACAAGCGCTTTTTCCAGTATCCGGACCACGAGTGCTGGATCTCAGCCGTGCACGGCGAGACCAACCATCCTCACTTCGGCGGCGCAACCGCCATTTACAACGTCATCGATTCACGCCAGGCTGACCCGCAAGCCAACGTCATCCAGGCGCTGCGCGGCATGGGTTACGCCGAGCAGGCCGACCACTACACGCACTTCAGCTACGAAATGGTCGCGCTCACCCCGCGCTGCGCGGAAGAGCTGGGCTACAACGTTACCGAAGAGGACAAAAAAAAACCGTACATCGAAGTGAGCGGGCGCAAAGGCTTCGGCGTCAAGGCCGACGACCTGATCGATAAACTCATTGCCGCCACGCGCGCCGAAGTGGACGCGCGCCAGACAGGCGGAACGGGCGAGCAGGCCGAGGCCGCGCGGCAGACGATCGCCCGGCAGATCGCCATCGGCGCGCTGCGCTACTTCATGCTCAAGGTCACGCGCAATTCGGTGATCGCCTTCGATTTCAAGGACGCGTTGAGCTTCGAGGGCGAAACCGGGCCGTATATCCAGTACGCGGTGGTGCGCATCCGCAATATCTTCCGCAAAGGCGGAACGACGGCGGAAGCGGAGCTAGCGCGGCTAGGGGAGTTGGCGGAGTTAGGGGCGTTTCTCGCCGGCGACGACAACGAAGACATCTGGGCGCTGTGGCTGCGCGCCGG
>JASHUF010000330.1 GCA_030040175.1 Acidobacteriaceae bacterium | reverse complement strand
CAAGAAAATCGATGCCCGAATCGATCTGCCAGTTCACCAGAGACCAGAGCGCGGCCTCGTCGAGAGCGCCATTGGCGCGAAAGGGCGTCACCAGTGCCGTACCGCAACCCGTTGTTTCCATCATTCAAAAAGTTTATACCGGCGGCCGCAGCCGAATCGCGCAGGGACCCGGGGGCTGCGGTGGCGAATCGCGCTCCGGCTGTGGGAGCGGGGCGCGGAGGTGCAGATTCGAGCCGGCGGCGCGCTCTGGTTAGAGCCGATCGAAGATCTCGCGGAAGTCCCAGGCGCAGCCCGCCTGCTGGCGGCCGAGCCACTCGGCGCCACGCACGGCGCCCAATGCAAAGCCGCGGCGCGAGAAGGCGTCGTGGCGAATCTCGAGAACGTCCACCTCGCTCTTCGCGGTAACAACATGTTCGCCCTTGGCTTCGCCGATGCGGTGCGAGATGACGGGGATCTCCGCGCCGGGATGGGCGGAGGCAAGGATCTCCTTGAGCGTTATGGCGGTGCCGGAGGGGGCATCGACCTTGGTGATGTGGTGGGTTTCGCTCAGGGAGAACGCGTAGCCCTCCAGTTTGGCCAGCTCCGCGGTGAGGCGGAAGAGTTTCTGCACCCCGATGGAAAAATTGCTGCCGTATAAAAGTGCGCCTCCGCGTTTTGCGGCGAGTGCTTTCATGTCGGCGAGCCTGGAGTACCAGCCGGTAGTGCCGACCACGATGCGGCAGCCGAGCGAGAGCACGGCGCGCATATTTTCTACCGCCGCTTCGGGCGCGGTAAAATCCACGATCACATCGACGCCGGCAAGGGTTGGAGCGGTGAGCGCGGCAGCGTGCTCGTTCTCCAGGATGTCGAGCGCACGGACGCTGTGGCCGCGCTCATGCGCAACCTCCGCTACGAGGGAGCCGGTTTTGCCTTTGCCGAGCACAAGGAAAAGCATGGTTGTGGCTTTCAGCTTTCAGCCGCCAGCTTTCAGCTCGACGGCGGTTTTGCGGGCCTCGGCGTCGAAGACAGCGAGGTCAGGATCCTTGAAAAAGGCGGCGTGGAGAGAGCGGACGGCCTCATCGGCATCGTCTTCTTCAATCATGAAGCTCATGTTGATCTCGCTGGCGCCCTGCGAGATCATGCGCACGTTGATGTGGCGGATGGCGTTGAAGACCTGCGCGGCGATGCCGTTCTGGCCGCGGATGTCCTCGCCCACCATGCACACCAGCGCCTTTCTGCCCTCGTATTTTACGTCGGCCAGCTGGCTCAGGTCGGCGGCGATCGCGGGCAGGCTCGCATTGGAGTCGACGGTGAGAGAAACCGAGACCTCGCTGGTGGAAACCATGTCGACCGCGCACTTGTGCCGGTCAAACACGGCGAAGATCTGGCTCAGGTAGCCGTGCGTCATGAGCATGCGGCTGGCCACGATGTCGATGATGCTCAGCTTCTTTTTTACGGCGATCGATTTGAACGGGCTGCGGCAGTGCGGCGCGAGCGAGACGATGCGCGTGCCCTCGCATCGGACGTTGCGGCTGTTGAGCACGGCCACAGGGATGTTCTTCTTGACCGCGGGAAGGATGGTGGCCGGATGCAGGACCTTGGCGCCGAAGTAAGCGAGCTCGGCCGCTTCCTCGAAGCTGATGACCTTGACCCGCAACGCGTCCGGGCAGACGCGCGGGTCGGCAGTCATGATGCCGTCCACGTCAGTCCAGATCTCGATGCTGTCTGCCGAGAGCGCGCCGCCGATGAGCGCGCCGGTGAAATCGGAGCCGCCGCGGCCGAGGGTGGTGGTGACGCCGGCTTCATTGGCGGCGATGAAGCCGCCCATGACCGGAATCTTGTGCTCGCGGAGGAGAGGAAGCAGCTTTTCCTGGGCGCGTTTCTCGATGACGGCATCGAGCGGCGCGGCCCGCTGGAACTCGGAATCGGTGACGACGATTTCGCGCGCGTCGGCGTGGACGGCATCGAGGCCGCGCTCGCGGAAGGCGGCGGCGACGATGCGGCTGGAGAGCCGCTCGCCGTAGCTGGCGACGAGGTCGGCAATGCGCGGCGTGAGCTCCAGCAGGACGGCCAGGCCGCGCAGGACTTCGTCGAGGGAGTCGAACCGCTGATCGATGAGATCAACGAGCGTGGAGCACTCCTGGGGCGATGGGATGAGGCCGGCAGCCGCGTCGCGATGGCGTCCGCGCAGGCGCGAGCTGATGGCCAGAGCTCCCGTACGGTCGCCTTGCGCAGCGCAGGCGGCGGCGCGAAGCAGCTGATCCGTCACCTTGGCCATGGCGCTGACCACGACCACCGGGCTTTTCCCCTGCGCCACGCGCCCCTTCACGATGGCTGCCGTGCGCGCGATGGCGTCCGTATCCTCCACCGAGGTCCCGCCGAATTTCATCACAACCAGATTCATGGGTGCTTTTCCGTTCTCACTTGAACGAGCGCGGCGTGGGCCGGTGGGCATGGAGAGGACTCCGAGTCGAATGGCCGAAGCATGCTTCAGACGTGCGCAGTTGCGGCCGCAGCCGCCGGCTCTCCATCCCAGCGGCTTGGGCCCGGCTCGAGCTTGCCCAGGCTGGCCAGCAGCTCGGCGTTGAGAATGGTTGCGCCGGCAGCGCCGCGAATGGTGTTGTGCGAGAGCACGGTAAACTTCCAGTCGAGCACGCCGCAAGGGCGCAGACGGCCCACGGTTACGGCCATGCCCTTGCCGCGATTGCGGTCGAGCCGCGGCTGGGGACGGTCAGGCTGAGCGGCAAATTCGACCGGCTGCGCGGGCGCGGAGGGCAAATCCTGGCCCGCGAGCGGGCGAAACTCCGCCCACGCAGCAAGAATGTCCTCACGCGTAACCGGCCGGCCGAGCTTGTTGCCGAGTTTGCCCCCCAGCTTGATCGACACGCTCTCAATATGGCCGTCCTCGACGGCGACGCGGTTGCAGTGCGCGGTGACTCTTGCCGCGAGCGGCGTTACGGAATGCCCCTCGAGCTTGCCCAAAAGCTTGAGCGTCTCCGCCTCCATCTTTTCCTCTTCACTGGCAATGTAGGGAATCACGTTGCCGAGAATGTCCATCGAGGGCACGCCGGGGTATCCGGCGCCGGAGACGGCCTGCAGGGTGGTGACGAAGATCTGCTCGATGCCGAAACGTTCTTCGATGGGCTTGAGGGCCAGCACCAGGCCGATGGTGGAACAGTTGGGATTGGTGACCAGGTAGCCCCCGGAGTCGCGGCGCGAGGGCTGCTCCTCGATGAGATGCAGATGATCGGCGTTGATCTCGGGGATGACGAGGGGCACGTTGGCGGCCATGCGGTAGGCGCTGGAATTCGAAATCACCGCGCAGCCGGCATTGGCGAACTTCGGCTCCATCTCGCGGGCAATGGCGGCGTCCACGCTCGAGAAAACAATCTTCGGCGCGCCTTCGGGCTCTGCGGGAGAAACAACCATGCGGGCGACACGCTCTGGCAGCGGCGTATCGAGGCGCCACTTGGCGGCCTCGGCGTAGGGCTTGCCGCTGGAGCGGTCGCTGGCTGCGAGCCAGGCGATCTCAAACCAGGGGTGGTTTTCGAGCAGTTGAATGTAGCGCTGGCCGACCGCCCCTGTAGCGCCGAGAATCCCGATTGGATACTTGCCTTTCATGGTCCTGAACACTCCAGTGTACAGGAGAGCGAGTATCCGGCGTGCGCGCGCGCGACGGCTGAACCGGAAAGTATGCGCGTGCCCGTCTGCCTTACCGGATCTTACTTACCGGAGACGCGGAGCAACCACGCAAAGACCGGGATCGAAGACGAGGGCGCGGCTTCTCCGCGGGCCCGTGGTCATTCCAGGCAGGTGCAGGGACACGCAGACCCTGGCGCTCCGGCTCGCCGAGAAGGCAGCCGGAGCGCGCTCCATGGACGGGCAGCGAGCTAAGGGACAAAGACGCGGTAAGCGTAGCCGTTGCGAATGACCAGTACCGAGCGGCGGGGCGCGTAGACCACCGCCGGCGGCGCGGCAAAATAATAGACCGCGGGCGGCGGAGGCGGTGCGGGCGCATAGGCCATGGGCGGAGGCGGCGGAGCCGGCGCAGGCTCATCGTTCATGGCCGTGGGGCTTGGCGCCGGGGGCTGTTGCTCAGGCGGGGGCGGCTCATAGGCGCTGGGACGCCGGTAAAGGCCGTCGGGCTCCTGCTGGAGCGGCTCGCCCAGGGGCACTTCCATATCGTCCATCACTTTGAGCGTGAGCCGGGTTTCTTCCTTGAGCGTGGGGCGCGGGCCGCGGCGCGGCAGATTGATGAGATCGATGGGCCAGAGGATGGGAATCATCCACTCGACCGTGTCGCGGACGGCGTGGCCTTTGCCCAGAATGCGGCCGTACTCATCCACGTTGTAACCGGGCACGCCCACCACGCGCGCGTCCACGGGGATGACGGTATCCGGCTCGATGACCATGCGGTCGAACTTGAGTTCCATCCAGCCCTTGCCGATGAAGTGGCCCGGATCCCTGTAATCTTCAAAGCGGCCCACGAGGTAGCTGTCATAGGGCAGCGTGGAGCGTCCGTAGCGCTCCGAGTAGCCCAGACGGCAGAGCACGGGATCGCCGATGGCCGTGGTTTTGGAGTTGAGCTTGGGCTCCGACATGGTGCAACTGATCAGAGACCCGGCGGGAATGATCTGTTCGCCCGCGTAGACGCACACCGGTGCGGCGAACAGGACGGCGCAGAGAGCCAGTGGAACGCGCTTCATGACGGTCCTCCTGATGGCGGCGTTGGCACAATGGCCGCGAGGAGACAGAGCGCACCGGGATCGCGGATCAGGACGAGAGCGCGACCTGAGCGCAGAGAGTTCCGCGCGGAACCACGACGAAAACGCCTTTTTTTACGATTCCCCGAGAGCTGTTGTGCTGCGAATGCTTTCTTCGGACGAGCCGAGGCCCAGGCAGGGCTTGATACCTTGGTGACCCCGAGGCTGCAGGGAAGTTGCGGGGAAAAGGAATTATTTTTTCGCGCGATCGGCGTGGGCGGCAAAGATGGAACCAAAGGAACTTGGAGGTCAGTTCAAAGTGAATCGAGCGGCAAGAGCGGATTAGGAACTGGTGTATCCGGGGAGCCCTGGCCCAAAGTCAACGCGACGCTCCCGGGGTCCCCGCGAACGGGTCTTCGTTCGTGGGGTGGGAGCGTCAGGGAGCGGTGACCCAGCTCGGCCTCGCACGGACACAGCATTTCCTCATCCGCCGTAAAGGGAGGAACCGCAGATTCTTCGACTCCGGCCGCCGCAACGATTTCTGCTCACGGTGACAAACAGATATAGACGCGTCTCGTTGCTAGCACATGGCTGCGAGGACGGCGTCAGCGAACTCGCTGGTGCCGGCTGAACCGCCCACGTCGCGGGTGAGGGACTGGCGCGCGGTGTAGACGGTTTCGAGAGCGGCCTGCACGCGGTCGGCGGCGGCGATCTCGTCGAGATGGCGCAGCATGAGGATGGCCGACTGCAGCAGCGCCGTAGGGTTGGCAAGATTTTTGCCCGCGATGTCCGGCGCGGAGCCATGCACGGCCTCGAAGATGGCGCACTCTGTGCCGAGGTTGGCGCCGGGAACGAGGCCGAGTCCGCCCACAAGCCCGGCGCAGAGATCGCTGACGATGTCGCCGTAGAGATTTTCAAGCAGCAGCGTGTCGTACTGGAAGGGATTCATGACCAGCTGCATGCAGGTGTTGTCAATGAGGTGCTCGCCATACTGAATGTCGGGAAAATCTTCGGCCACATTGCGGGCGCAGCGCAGGAAGAGACCGTCCGAAAGCTTCATGATGTTGGCCTTGTGGATGGAGTGAATCTTTTTGCGGCCGTGCTTGCGCGCGTAGTCGAAGGCGAAGCGGGCGATGCGCGTGGAGCCTTTTTCGCTGATCACCTTGATGGATTCGACCACGCCGGGGACCACCTCGTGCTCGAGGCCCACGTACTCGCCCTCGGTGTTTTCTCGGACGATGATGAGGTCAACACCCGGCCATTTGGTTTCGAGGCCAGGGAGAGCGCGCACGGGGCGGAAGTTGGCGAAGAGATCGAATTCCTTGCGCAGGGTCACGTTGATGCTCTTGAAGCCGCCGCCGATGGGCGTGGTCACGGGACCTTTCAGCGCCACGCGATTGCGGGCGATGGACTCGTAGAGCGCGGCGGGGATGTATTCGCCGTGAATCTCGAAGGCCTCGGCGCCCGCGGCGTAGCGCTCCCACTCGAAGCGGGCCCCGGTGGCCTCGAGGATGCGGACCACCGCCTGCGTGACTTCGGGGCCTATGCCGTCGCCGGGGATCAGCGTGATTTTGTGGGTCTTGATTTCGGGCATAGCTTCCAGCTCCTAGCTTCTAGCCTCTAGCTAAAAGCGTTTTTGGCGATCGGGCAACACTCAGGTTCCATTCAACTAGATGAGCTAGCGGCTAGTAGCTAGAAGCTAGAAGCTGCGCTTCACTTCTTTCCCTTTGCGGGAGCGTGACTGTGCAGCAGCCCTTCCAGCTCTTCCTTGAACTCGCGCACATCCTTGAAGTCCCGGTAGACGCTGGCAAAGCGGATGTAGGCTACCGTGTCGAGCTTCTTGAGCTCCTCCATGATGAGCTCGCCGATCTCGCTGGTGGTGCGCTCGCGCTCCGGTGCGTCAACGAGGAAGGCCTCGGTCGCGTCGACGACCTTTTCGAGCTGGGCGGAGGAGACGGGGCGCTTCTCGCAGGCGCGCAAGAGGCCGCTCAAGACTTTCTGCCGGTCGAAGCGCTCGCGGCGGCCGTCTTTTTTCACTACCATATAAGGGATCTCGTCGATGCGCTCGTAGGTGGTGAAGCGGCGCCCGCAACTCTCGCACTCGCGCCGGCGGCGGATGGAGTCGGCCTCCTTGCTTTCGCGCGAGTCCACCACGCGATCCTGCCCGAAGCCGCAATAAGGACACTTCATGCTGAGGCTGATTCTACGGCATGGAGCAGCAGCCAGCCCTCAGGCGGGCTCGCTGTGGCCGGCGCAATGGAGAACGCCGAGGAAGCGGCTCCAGGGGCCGACAGCGTCGCGGTATTGCGCGGCCATAATGCGCGTGATCTGGTGCAGATGGGTGAGATCGTGCGCGGCCCACGCCGCCAGCAGCTCGGAGAGCGTGACCGCGCCGAGAGCCGGATGCCTTCCCCGGCGCTTCAAATCCTCGCGCGTCAGCTTCATCGCGCGCAGTTCCTTGAGCCCCGCCGCGCGCGCCTCAGCAAACTCGTCCAGCAGTTGCGCCAGCGTCTTTCCCCGGCTCAAGCGCGCGTGGCCCTCGCGGTCGAAGGGAGCAAAGGTGCGTGATTCGCCGAACTCCAGGATGATTTTTGCGCGCGGCACCCAATTCTCGTGCTCGCCATGAATCAGGTGCGCCACCACGTCTCGGGCGTTCCATGTGTCTTCGCCTTCGTTGCGCTCCGTCCACATCTCCGGCAAACCGCGCAGCAGCGCATCAAGAGCGGCAGGGGTGCGGGCAAGCAGCGGCAGGGTGTTTTCGAGATCGTGTTCCATTTTCTCGTTCCATGACAACAACGGCCCGGGAACTCGCGCTCCCAGGCCGCTGCCGGTGATCTGTTGGGATTGGACCGAGGCGATCGCGTTTCAAGCGAGTGCCAGAGCCGTGGCGGAAAACCCTCCGCCGGGTCTTATCCGGTGCCAGAGACGCAAGGCCTCAGGCCTCAGTCACCTCACGTAAGGTACAACTCGAAGAATCTTTGCTCATAGGCTGGATCAACCTCCTTTCCCGTGTAAGCCCACCGTACGATGCGTGGCGGCACGGCGTCAAGGGCGGGGGCGCCGCTCGGCGCGTGACGGTTCAAAGCCGTTCCTTGGCTGCCCGCTCAGGACAATGCGGATTTCCGTTGCCCGCCCCAAAGGGCGGCGCGTATACTCCCGCCGTCCCCCGGAGGAGGAAATCATGAGTAGTATCAGCACGGGCCGCGTGATCCTCGGCGGTATTGTGGCGGGGATCGTTTCCGATGTTCTGGACTATTTTGTAGACGGCATGTGGCTGGCTCCGCGCTGGACCGCGGGCATGAAGGCTCTCGGGCATGCCAACTTTGCGGCAAACCAGTGGATCGGGTTCGACCTGCTTGGCATCGCCGGCGGGATTGTGGCCATCTGGGTCTACGCCGCCATTCGCCCGCGCTTCGGTCCCGGCGTGGGGACGGCGATCAAAGCCGGAGTGGCAGTGTGGTTTGTAGGCACGCTTCTCCCGAATGCGGCCTTGATGTATCTCTCAGGGCTGTTTTCGCACCGGCTGACGCTCTACACCACAATCGGCGGGTTCTTTGAGGTCGTGATCGGGACAATTGCCGGCGCCATCCTCTACAGAGAAGCCAGCGGCGCCACCGAGGCGCGCTCGGCCGCGGTCGCGCAAAAGGCCGGCGTGTAAGCGGCAGGGGAAGCGGCCACAGCCCTTCTCCTTCGGATTTCGCGCCTCCTCCGTTGTGTGCGGCGGCAATTTCTTGAGGAAATTGCCGCTCCAGACCGTCGCTTTTGCGGTGCGCCGGAAGGAGAAATGCTTCAGGCCAGCGCGAGGTTGAGATTGTCAATGGCCTCGTCGATCTCCGACGTGCTCTTGTAGCCGACGGTGACCGAGTCGACGCCCGCCTCTTTGAAGGCGAAACGCATGGCTCGCTGGCGGTCTTCGTGATTGAAGACGCCCTCGCCGATGAGCTTCATGCTGACGATGCCCATGCCCGCCTTGCGCGCCTGTTTCACGTGGCCGACCACCTCCGTCACGTTGCCGAGGACGTCGGCGTCGTGCTCCTCGGCGTCCATCCTCACGCCCTTGTGGTTCATGCGGATCATGGCCACCTGGAGCCAGTCCGTGGCGGGCACGCGGCGCAGCGCGGGCAGTCCGTGCACGGATGCGCCGCGGCTGCGGATGGTGCCCTTCTGTTCGGCTTCGAGGATCGCATCCTGCCAGGGGCGCGTGTCCTCGGGCCAGGTGCCGGTATGCTGCCAGTGGAGGAGCATGATGTCGAAGTACTCGGTATCGGAGTTCCGGCGCAGCGTGTCGAGCTTGGCGCGCGGATCGATGCCGTCGTTGGTGGTGACCTTCGACATCAGCGTGTAGCTCTCGCGCGGAAAGGGTTTGAGCGCCACCCCGAGCATCTGCTGCGAGTTGCCGTAGGATTCGGCAGTTTCGAAGAAACGGATGCCGCGCTCATAGGCGTGACGCACGAGACGGTTAAAGCCCTCCTGGCCAAGCTGCTGCTGAATGGCGCCGCTGAAGCTGCCGGTGCCCAAGGCCAGCCGCGTAACCTTGACGTTCGACTTGCCGAGGGTAACCAGGCCGGCGGCCGTTTCGCGCTCGGCGTGCAGGGTGTTCACGCCGGCCAGGGCGCTGGCGGCGACGCCGGCCTTCAGAAAGCTCCGTCTGGAAACAGCATTCATGCTTGCCTCCCGTTTTGCGATTTCGGCTGCGGCCGGGCGCCGGGCGAAGCTGTGAAGAAACCGGCGAAACCTCGCTCCCCGGCTACGGGCAACCGATTGCCTGCATGGTAGCACAGGCACTGATGACCTTGCGTGAAAGAGCGCCAAAAATGCTTTGCGCAATGCCGAGCCCACGATTGCCGGCCCGGTTGTTTTTTGGCCCTTTACTCCGTCATTTCCAACTGGGCTGTGGGTTGGGGCCGGCCGGCGCGCCCAGTGGTGATGAGCACCACGCTTGCGAGCACGCACAGTGCGCCCACGACGGTGCGCGCGCCCAGAGGCTCGCCCCCGGCAAGGTAGCCGAGCAGCACGGCAACGACGGGATTCACGTAGGCGTAGGTTCCCACCTTGGTGGGAGACTGATGGTGAATCAGCCAGAGATAAGCCGTGAAACCGATGATGGAGCCGAAGACAATGAGGTAAACAAGCGCCAGCCAGGCCGCGAGTGAGACGACCGCGGGATGAAAGCTGCGCAGCTCCCCGCGCGCGCAGGCCGCCAGCGCGAGCATCGCGCCGCCCAAGAGCATCTGCGCGCCCGAACTCACGGATTTCGACGGCGGCAGGGGCAGCTTGCGCGTGAGAACCGAGGCTACGGACCAGCTGATGGCCCCGGCCATGATGGCAATGGCGCCGGCGCGGTCAACCGGCGCACCGCCCAGGTTGAGGCGGCTCACCAGCACGGCTACGCCGCACAGGCCCACCATCAGCGCCAACGCAAGCCGGAGCGAAAGGCGCTGCGTGCGCAGGATGACAATCTCAGACAGCGCCATGAAGGCGGGGATAGTGGCCAGCAGGACAGCGGCAACGCCCGAGGGAACGCGCTGCTCCGCCCAGAAGAGGCAGCCGTAATCGCCCACGAAGATGAGCAAAGCGAGCAGCAGCGCGGAAAGCCACTGGCGGCGATCGGGACCGCGTTCGCCGCTCGCGATCGTCCAGCCGTAGAGCACCAGACCCGCGGCAAAAAATCGCATGGCGGCGAACAGCAGCGGGGGAACCTGGAGCACGCCGATGCGAATGGCGAGGAAAGTGGAACCCCAGACAAAGTAAATGATGGCGAAGGCGAGCAGCGTCATGGCCGTTGAAGGCCGGGTAGCGCTTACGTTGGGGCTGGCCGCCTGCATGGATTCCACTCTAACGCAAGCGATGCCGCCGATGGCGCCGGAGCGGGGAGCTGCTTCCCTTCACCAGCTATGCAGCCACTCCTCGTCGCGGCCGATGCGAACACGGGTGTGAAACAGCTCGCTGAGTGTGGACTCGGTCAGCAATTTCTCCCGCGGGCCGTCGCCGGCGATGCGGCCACCGCGCATGAGAATGATGCGGTCAATTTCCGGCAGAATATCGCTGAGATGATGCGTGACCAGCACCAGGCCGGTGCCCTCGCGCGCCAGGCGGCGCAGGGTTTCACGCAGCTCGCGCTGCGCGGCCAGGTCGAGCGCGTTCGAGGGTTCGTCGAGCAGGAGCTGGCGGGGGCGGTGCACCAGCGCGCGCGCAATGAGGATGCGGCGCTTTTCGCCGGCAGACATGGCGCCCACCAGCTGTTGGGCGAGATGCGCGGCCTCCATGCGCTCGAGGGCCTCGCGGGCGCGTTCGCGCATTTCCTCGGTGACGTGCAGATTGGGCCAGAGCGTAGAGGCGGAAAAGAAGCCGGCGATGACGGCGTCGAGGCCG
>JASHUF010000329.1 GCA_030040175.1 Acidobacteriaceae bacterium | reverse complement strand
GTTGTCGGCTTCATCGCCGGCCAGACCGCGCCTCCGGGCCGCCGCATGGGCCACGCCGGAGCCATCATTAGCGGAGGCCAGGGCACCGCGGCCGACAAGATGAAAGCCATGAAGGCTGCGGGCATCCACGTGGTGGTCTCGCCGGCGGAGATCGGCGCCACACTGGCCGCCGTCCTGGGCAGGGCGTGAGCGTTCGGCTCCCGGCTTTGCATGCGCGGCGCGCGGAATTCTGCCCGGTACAATAAAAGCAGACGATAGACCTCGTTCTCAGGAGCAGCAAGTGCCGCAACGCACCTTCAGCATCATCAAGCCCGACGCGGTCCGCAGCGGGCACACCGGCGCCATTCTCGCTGCTATCGATCAGGCCGGTTTCCGCATCGTCGCCATCAAGAAAGAATCCATCTCCATCCGCCAGGCGCAGGGGTTTTATGCCGTACACAAGGAGCGGCCTTTCTTCGCCGATCTCTGCGCCTTCATGGCCTCAGGCCCGCTGGTGCTCATGGTTCTGGAGAAAGACAACGCCGTTGCTGATCTGCGCCAGCTGATGGGCGCCACCAATCCCGCCAACGCCGAGGAAGGCACGATCCGCAAGCGCTTCGCCAGCTCTATCCAGGAAAATGCCATCCACGGCTCTGACGGCGAAGATACCGCAGCCTTCGAGATCGGCTACTGGTTCGCCGGCTACGAACTGATCTGATCTTCGGAGTTCTTGCCCCAGCACGATCAAGGGTGCCCCGGGGTCCCGATTCTGGGACCCGGGAGAGCACGGATCTCGAAAGGGCCAACCCGCATGACCCCTCCCGACCCCGACCTCGCCGTCCTTTTTCTCGCCTTCTCGCGCAACAAGCTTCTCGGCCAATACTGGCCGCGCCTGCGCGCAACCGTCGCTTCGCTCACCGCAGAGCAGGCCTGGTGGCGGCCGAATGAGTCGAGCAACAGCATCGGCAATCTCTTGCTGCATCTGAACGGCAACGTGTACCAATGGCTCGTCGCTTCCTTTAACCGCGAAGAAGACCTGCGCAACCGCCCGCAGGAATTCAGCGAGCGCAGCCCCGTTCCCGTCAGCGATCTCCTCGACCGGCTCAGCGCCACGCTCGCCAAAGCCGATGCCGTCCTCGCCCGTCTCACCGCCGCCGATCTGCTCGCGCGCTACGAAATTCAGGGCTACCACGTCCGCGGACTCGACGCCGTTTATCAGGTGGTCGAGCACTTCGGCCTGCACTACGGCCAAATCCTCTACATCGCCAAAAGCCTCACTGGCCGCGATCTCGGCTTCTACAAGGAACTCAGCAAGACCGGCCGCGCTTCCTGACCGTCATGCCCGCCGCGCCGAGGCCACGCGCGGAGTTCCCTGCAAATCCGCGGCAAGTTCAATCTCCGTGAATCCGGAATCCGCAAGCAGCGTAGCCAGGGCGTCGCTCTGCCCGTATCCGGTCTCAAGCACGATGAAGCCGCCCGGCCCGAGCGCCGCATGCGCCGCAGGAATCAGCCGCCGGTAAACCGCCAACCCGTCTTCGCCCGCAAACAGCGCCTGCGCCGGCTCGTAATCGCGCACCTCCACGGCCAGCGAGTCGCGGTCGCGCTCGGCCACATACGGCGGATTGGAAACGATGAGGTTGAACTGCTCGCCCGCCACCGGCTCCAGCAGATCGCCTTCGAGAAAACGGATGCGATCCGCGACGCCGTTGCGCGACGCATTGGCTCGCGCAACTTTGAGCGCTGCCGCTGAAAGATCGATCGCCGTGATCACAGCTTCCGGCAAGATGTGCGCCAGCGCAACGGCAATCGCGCCCGATCCTGTGCCCACATCCGCAATGCGCGGATTCCGAAAAGGCCGGGCCAGTTCCAGCACCTTCTCCACCACCAGCTCCGTCTCCGGCCGCGGAATCAGCACATCGCGCGCCACGCGCAACGGCAGTCCATAAAACTCCGTCTCGCCAAGAATGTACTGGATCGGCTCGCCAAAGGAGCGCCTTTCCACCCGCTCCGCAAACAGGCGTATCGCCGCTTCCGGCAGTACCTCGTCTCCATGTGCCAGCAGCCACGCCCTGTTTTTCTTGAGCACCGCGCCCAGCAGCGTCTCCGCGTCCCGCCGCGCGCGCTCCCCATGCGGCCCGTACGATAACCGCTCCGCAGCCTGCGCAATGCCCTCTGCAATCGACGCCATGCCGCGCCTCACGCTGCCTGGCTGCCGCTCTTCAGTTGCTCGGCCTGGAAGTGCGCGATCAACGCGTCCACCACCGGCTGCAGCCTGCCTTCCATGATCAGGTCGAGCTGGTGCAGCGTGAGCCCGATGCGATGGTCGGTGAGCCGGTTCTGCGGAAAATTGTAGGTGCGGACCTTCTCGCTGCGGTCGCCGGAGCCTACCTGCGATTTGCGCGCTGCGGCCAGCTCGGCATTCTGCCGCTCCTGTTCCACTTCGTAGAGCCGCGAGCGCAGCACGCGCATCGCCTTCTCGCGGTTCTTGATCTGCGACTTTTCGTCCTGGCAGCTCACCACCGTGTTGGTCGGCAGGTGCGTGATGCGCACCGCAGAATAGGTTGTATTCACCGATTGACCGCCGGGACCCGAGGAGCAGAAGGTGTCGATGCGCAGGTCCTTGGCATCGATTTTGATGTCCACTTCTTCGGCCTCGGGCAATACTGCCACCGTTATCGCCGAAGTATGCACACGTCCCTGCGTCTCTGTCTCCGGTACGCGCTGCACGCGGTGTACGCCGCTCTCCCATTTGAGCTGTGAGTACACTCGCTCACCCTCCACGATGGCGATGATCTCCTTGTAGCCGCCCACGCCCGACTCCGAAAGCGACAGCACTTCGACCTTCCAACGGTGCTGCTCGGCAAAGCGCGAGTACATGCGGAACACCTCCGCCGCAAACAGTGAAGCCTCGTCGCCGCCCGTGCCCGCGCGAATCTCCAGGATCACGTTCTTCTCGTCGTTCGGGTCTTTGGGCAGCAGCAGCAGCTTTAGCTCCTCCTCGAGTGCCTGCGCGCGCGGCTCGAGCGCG
>JASHUF010000328.1 GCA_030040175.1 Acidobacteriaceae bacterium | reverse complement strand
CTCATGCAGGGCGGTGAAGACCACGCCGCTGCTCAGCAGAGAGGAAGGAATCGCCGCGTTTGAGAAAGCGGCGACCTCGGGATACAAGCCCGTCGCGCCGGCGCAATAAGCCGGCGAGCCGGCGAGTCAGCAAACCAGCGAGTCCCCGCCCAAGCAGAGCTTGGATGGGACACCCTGAGGACCGTCCGATCAGCGGCTTACTGCGCAGGCCCGGCGGCTGCGGCATCCGCCGCGGGCGGGTTATCGGTGCGCGGCGTCATGGAGACGACGACGTAGGCGTGGTCCTTGCCGTCGAGGCCGTCGACGCGCAGCAGCAGCTTGTCTTTCTCAATGCGGAACTGCGCCGTTCCGCCTACGGGCAGAATCTCGGGATGTTTCTCGTCGCGCGGGCGAATGTGGTAGACGACCGCGTCGGCCTGGAGCACGTACTCCTGGCAGAGAACCTCTTCGCTCTTCTTGCTGCCGTCGTCGGTGCCCACGATCTCGCCGAGCGCGGAGTGCGCGTCCTTCTCGGTGGTGCCGCAGTGCACGGAGTTCATGCCGAGCAGTTTGCCGGATTGATAGGGTTGGGGCTGGTGCGCCCAGGCCACCGTGGCTACGCCGAGTGACGCGTAAAGCATCCATCTGGGTCTCATTAGGGACTCTCCTTGGTCTAGGGCCTTCGCTACCCGTTCGATCCGCTTGCGTTCTGGGGGAGGGAAGCTTTCGAAAGGCTCTCTGAGCATGCCGTTTGGTGATGAGATGGCGCGACGGGCGCCGGAAGTTGGTTGGCGGTTTGCCTGTGAGCGAGGGAAACCGTTACGGGGGTAATGGACAACCGCAGATCCTTGGCGACGGCCGCCTTGGCGGTCTGGCTCAGGATGACAGTGGCTGGTGAACGTCTGTGCTTTCCCAGGTTAGGCGCAAAGGCAAGAACGCGCCGAACCCTTCGACAAGCTCAGGGCAGGCTCTGGGGCACCCATCGATGTGCAGATTGAGAAAGTGTCCCTTGCACTACACCAGCTTGCGCCGCACCAGGTCGAGGGCCTGCTGCGTGGCCCACTCGCGCACGCGCTGGCGGTCGCCGCGGAAGGTGCGCTCGAGCACGTCGGTCTTCTGCGCGTCGGCCACAGCGAAGTGGACCAGGCCGACGGGCTTGCGCTCCGTGGCGCCGGTGGGTCCGGCGATGCCGGTGACGCCCAATCCAAGGGTGGCGCCGGTACGCTGGCGGATGCCTTCGGCGAGCGCGCGCGCCGCTTCTTCGCTGACGGCGCCGTGTTTCTCGATGAGCTCCGCGGGCACGCCGGCGAAGGCGGTCTTGAGCGCGTCAGAGTAGACCACCGCACCGCCCAGAAACGAGCGCGAGCTCCCCGGCACCGAGGTGATGCGCTCGGCCACCATGCCGCCGGTGCAGCTTTCGGCCACGGCCAGCGTGGCCTGGCGCAGCCCCAGGCAGTAGAGAACGATCTGCTCGAGCGACTCGCCCTCTGACGAGTAGAGCCATTCCTCGAGCACTTCTTCGAGCTTGCCCGCAAGCTCGGCGACGCGCGCCTGCGCGGCCTCAAGCGTGGGCTTCCCGCACTGGAGGGTGAGGGTGATGTCGCCGGTGTGGGCGAGGATGGTGGTTTCGACGTCGGCGAATTGCGCGTAGACGGGCGCGGCCAGCTTGTCGGCCTGCGACTCCGGGATCATGGCCAGCTTGAGGGTGCGCGTGGCGATGTGCCGCGGCGGGACGAGCGCGCGCAGGCGCGGCAGGCATTCCTCGTCAAAGAGCGCCTTGCACTCGTGCGGCGGGCCGGGGATGAGAAAGACGAGTTTGCGATAGCCGGAGAAGGTGGTGTCGAGAAACTGCCCCGGTGCGCTGCCATTGGCATTCTGAAGGAGGGTTGCGCCCTCGAGCACATCGGCCTGCTTCAGGTTGTTAGGCGGAATGGTGATGCGCCAGGAAGCGGCGCGGGCGTGGAGCGCGGCCACCTGCGTGGCGTCGCGGCGCAGGGTGAGGGAAAGCGACTCGGCTACGGCTTCGCGGGTGAGGTCGTCTTCCGTGGGGCCGAGTCCGCCCATGAGAAGGACAATGTCCACGCGGCCGAGCGCGCCGCGGATAGCGTTCACCAGATCTTTGCGCCGGTCGCCGACGATGGTCTTGAAGGCAACGGTGACGCCGATGGAGTTGAGTTTTTCCGTGAGGTAGAGAGAGTTCGTGTCCTGGCGGTGCGGGGTGAGCATCTCAGAACCAACGGCGATGATTTCGGACTTCATGAAGGGCAGCTTCCAGCTCTTAGCTCCTAGCTTCTAGCTTATAGCGGCGCTCACGCCGCCTCGGCGGCATGGCGATAATCAAACCCTGCCCGAAGCGCAGCGCGGAAAAAATGCGACTCATCTCTGCGAGCCGGCAGCTAGAAGCTAGGAGCTGAAAGCTAAAAGCTGCCTTTAGGCCAGCTCCAGCCCCTCCACGCCGAGATCGACCTCGAAGACGGCGTCGTGCGTGGCCAGGATGGTGGTGCCCAGCGGGGAGAAGGCCACGCCCACAAGGTTCGGCCCGGCCACGGCCAGCGAGGCTTTGCCCGCAGGCGTGATGCGCACCAGGCCGCGCAGCCCATGCAGGCAGGCGGCGACGTAGAGGTCGCCGTTTTTGGCCAGCGCGAGACCCTGCGGGCGGCCGAGGCCGCGGAACCAGGGGCGCGTGTCGCCGTTGGGTGCGACGGCCCAGATGGCCTCGTTCGAGGAGAGCGTGGGCCCGGTGACGAAGAGCGTGCCCTGGGCGTCGATGGCCATGTGGTAGGCGGCGACGGAGGGCTCGAGCGTGGCGTGAACGAAGATCTGGCGCTCGGGGTTGATTTTGAAGATGGTGCCGCTGCGGTCGCCCACGTAGAGATTGCCGGCGGAATCGAAAACGGCGCCGGTGGCTACGCCCATACCTTCGGCGTAGAGGGTGTACTCGCCCGCGGAGTCGACGCGGTAGACGTTGCCTTCGGCACGCGAGGTGACGTAGAGATCGCCGTCGGGCGAGAAGGCGAGACCGGTGGCGTTGAGAATGCCGGTGACGAAGGGCGTGCCGCGGCCATCGGGGCTGACGCGCACGATGGACACCGGCGTCTGCTTGCCGCGCGGGCCGGAGATGGTGGCATAGATCATCCCGGAACGGCTGACGGCGGGATTGGTGACGGGATGCAGGCCGTCGTTGAGCTGGTGGGCAATGCGGATGGGCACAGTGTTGCCGGCGCCGGCCGGGCTGCGCACTTCAATAAGGCCGGTGGTGGCCTGCTCGGGAATGCGCAAGGCGAGCCGCGTGGGCCGGCTCATGAGGATGTGCGCGGGATCGCCGTCGACGAGCACGGCGGGGGACCCGAAGGCATGCGGGCCGAGGTTCGCGCCTACCAGCTCCACTTCGCCCTGGGGCAGCGCCGCGGCGGGAACCACGTCGTCGATGCGCGGCACCGGGACGGCTGCGGGAGAATTTTGGGCGGGCGTGCGGGCCATGCGGGGTCCTTCAGTACCAGATGCGTGTGAGCGACGCTATACCCAAAGCATACAGCCCGGCGGCCACATCGTCGAAGACGATGCCCCAGCCTGCGGGAAGGCGCTCCAGCTGGCGCGCGGGCGGAGGTTTGAAAATATCGAAGAGGCGAAAGAGGACGAGCGCGATGAGCGCGTGGGCCCAGTCGGCGGGGCAGAAGAGCAGCGCGATCCACTGGCCGATGACTTCGTCGATGACGACGAAGCCGGGGTCTTCAATGCCGGACTCGCGCGCGGCGATTGTGGAGGCAGGAATGCCAAGGGCGAGCGCGAGCGCGATGCCGGCAATGAGCGCGAGAAGCAGCGCGTGCGGCGCCAGATGCACGGCGCGCGCGGCAAAGGCCCAGAGGAGCACTGCAGCCACGGAAGCCCACGTGCCGGGTCCGGGCCTGAGCCCGCCGATGCCGAAGAGGGTAGCGACGGCCCAGGCCCAGAGCGTTTTTCTCATGGTTTGGACTGGCGGCGCGGTAGATTCAGCCGCCGGCTCCTCAGCCTTCATGCGATCCTCCGCTGCGAGTAGCCTGGCCGCTGTCCAAATCTTCGAGGACTTCGGGATCGAGGACGGGCGAGCTGATCTTGTAAGCGCCGCTCGCCCATTTCCCCAGATCGATCTTGCGGCAGCGGTCGCTGCAGAAGGGAAAATCCTCGTCCCTGGGCTGGACGAGCTGGCCGCAGGTGGGGCAGCGGAAGACCTTGGCGGATTTTTTCTTGGCGGGCACGGGCGCTTCCTGGTTCAGTCTACAGCGGGCCCGATTCGATGCGTGCGACCACGTCGTAGTCGTGGGCCTCGGTGATTTGGGCGCGGTAGAAGCGGCCGGGCTCGAGCGATTCGAGAGGCCCGAAGTCGTTGATATAGACCTTGCCGTCGATCCCGGGCGCGTGGAACTCGGTGCGGCCCTCCCAGAGGAGGTCTGTTTCCGGTGAGGCGCCTTCGGCGAGGAGCGTGACTTCGCGGCCGATCCAGTTCTTCTTCGCTTGGCGTGAGATGGATTGCTGCCGCTTCATCAGGCGGCGCCTGCGCGCTTCGATGGTGCGCTTCGGGATTTGCCCGTCGAGCGCGTAGGCTGCGGAGCCTTCCTCATGCGAGTAGCTGAAGACGCCGAGCCAGTCGAACCTCGCTTCGGCGATGAATTGCTCCAAGAGTTCAAAGTCGCGGAGCGACTCGCCGGGAAAGCCGACGATGAAGGTGGTGCGGAGGGCGATTCCAGGCACGGCCGCGCGGACTTTTTCGAGGGTCTTCAGGAAAATTTCCGCGCCGGCGCCGCGCTTCATGCGCTTGAGCACGCCGGGCGAAGCGTGCTGCAGAGGCAGGTCGAGGTATTTGCAGATGTTGTCATGGCGGGCGATGGTTTCGAGAAGTTTCGAAGTGATGCGGTTGGGATAGGCGTACAGGAAGCGCAGCCAGCGCAGGCCCTCGATGCGGGCAAGCGCGTCGAGGAGCTGCGCCAGGCCGTCCCTGAGGCCGAGGTCTTCGCCGTAGCAGGTGGTGTCCTGGCCGATGAGCGTAATCTCGCCCACGCCGCCGGCGACGAGCTGCTCGGCTTCGGCCACGACGGACTCGAAGCGGCGGGAGCGGAACTTGCCGCGCAGGTTGGGAATGACGCAGAAGCTGCAGGGGTGGTCGCAGCCCTCGGCGATTTTGATGTAAGCCGAGGCGCGCGGCGTGGCCAGGACCCGGGGAGTCGTTTCGTCATAAAGGTAGGTTGGCAGCAGATGGGACGCGCCGGCCCAGTCATCGCGGCGGAAGCGGCCCTGGTGCTCGCGGTGGTCGCCTTCGGGCCTCGATGCTGCGGCAGGGGCTGAAGCCCCTTTATTCTTGCTGCCGCTTTTTGGCACGGCTAAAGCCGCGCCCTGATACAAAACCGACTGGTCAGCGTCCGCGCTTTCCCTGGTCCCAAAATCGGGACCAGGGGCACCCATGCTTTCATGCTGATGCGGAGCAGCGGCGTTCGATTTGTGGGTGCCCGATTGGGATTCCTGGCCGGAACGAACCGCCGCGTGGACGCTGGTGAGAATGGTAAATGGGGAAGGCGGTGCGCTGGACGGCGGCGCGATCCCGGCAGTCTCGAGGCCGGCCGCTCCGAGAATTGCCTCGAGCTCACCGGTGCCGACGACGGCATCGACCTCGGGAATGTTTTTGCGGATTTCGTCGCGGTAGCGCTCGACGAGACATCCGGCGACGATGAGCTTCCTGGCGCGGCCTTCGGTTTTGTGGCGGGCCATCTCGAGGATGGTGTCGACGGACTCCTGCTTGGCCGTGTCGATAAAGCTGCAGGTGTTGACGACGAGGATCTCCGCTTCCTCGGGACGCGCGGTGAGGCGGGCGCCGGCGCGGTCGAGCAGGCCCATCATCACTTCGGAGTCGACCAGATTCTTGGGGCAGCCGAGGGAGACGAAGCCGACAACGGGCGCCGGGGTTCGAGCGGGCGCGGCCACGGCGGCCGCGGATCTTTCCTGGGTTATGGTCACCTGTTGATTGTACCGGGAGCCGATTTTTTGCGGGTGGGAGGGAACGGAATGATTGCGCGGCATTGGCGGGGATGGACGAAGCGCGAAAATGCGGATGGGTATGAGGGATTTTTGAAGCAGAAGGTTTTTCCGGGCCTGCGCGCGATCGAGGGCTACCGCGGCGGAACCATTTTGCGCAAGGACGAGGGCGCAGAATCGGAGTTTGTGGTGATCAACTTTTTCGATTCGCTGGAGGCGGTGAAGCGGTTTGCGGGTCCGGATTACGCTGCGCCGGTGTTCGAGCCGGAGGCGAAGAATTTCTTGAGCCGGATGGAAACCTTCGCCACGCACTACGAGGTGCGCGCGTGCACGGTGTAGCCGCGCGCGCTTCTAACTGCCCTTCCGGTAGAGCAGGTCGCGCATGGCGGTGCGGCGGGCCGCGGATTGCTCGCGGCTCGCGCCCTGGTCGCGGAAGTTGCCGGCGGCGTCCTGACTGGCCTCGGGTTCGCTGCAAGCGGGGCAGCGGTTGGCAAAGCCGGGCTTGCCGGGGCGCAGCTCGAACTCCCCGCCGCAGACGGCGCAGGTTTTGAGGGGGAAGGCCATAGAGATAGGATAGCGAAATTCGAGGAGTGGGTCGAGTGAGTGCGGCCCTTGGAGGCAGCGCGAGGCCTAGCTTTCCCCGGTCCCAAAATCGGTACCTGGGGCACCCGGCAGCCGTCTGCGTGCTTTCGCGTTCGTGCTTTCCCACCCTAAGCGCGCAGAGCGCCTTTAGGATAGGGCACCCAGCACGCGGACCGAAAGCCAACCGCAGATGCTTCGGCTGCGTCCGCCATGGCGGACTCCGCTCAGCACGACAGCTTCCGGTCTGCGTCCCATCGCGGGGCGGGCATATTTGGGCTGGCGCCGCGGTGCTAAAATCAGGCAGTGCCGGGTCCTACGCGACGTAATCCCGCCAACCCCGCCAGGTCCGGAAGGAAGCAACGGTAACGGGCTCGTACGGGCGCAGTAGGTCACCCGGTACTTTTTTGGTCAGGGGTCAGGGGAAAAGACCGAGGGACCAGGGGACTGAGGGACTAAGGACTGGAGAGACAACTGCAGGTCCTTCGACTCCCTACCGCTTCCTCTTCGGTTCCCGAAGAGTCAGCGTTCGGTCGCTCAGGATGACAGCCGCTGGTTGAGCGCAGGATGACAACCGCGGGTTGAGCTCGGGATAACAGCAATATTTGAAGGAGAGATGCATTGAGTTTGACGGTACGCCCCGTGGTGGGCCGGCGCGCGAAGATTTCCTCGCTGGGCACCTACGTTCCTCCCGATGTGCTGACCAATCAAGACCTGGAAAAGATGGTGGAGACGAGCGACCAGTGGATCGTGGAGCGCACGGGGATCCGCGAGCGGCACGTGCTCGCCCAAGGGCTGGGTGTGAGCGACATCTGCGTGGAGGCGGCGAAGAAGTGCCTCCAGGCGCGGGGCATCGGGCCCAAGGAAGTGGAAGTGATCATCGTGGGCACGGTAACCCCGGACATGATGTTTCCTTCGACGGCGTGCCTGGTTCAGGACAAGATGGGCGCGAAAGGCGCGTGGGGGTTCGACGTTTCCGGCGGCTGCTCGGGGTTTGTGTATGCGCTGATGGCGGGCGTCAAGATGGTGGAGAGCGGGGCGTACGCGAAGGTGCTGGTGTGCGGCGCGGACGCGAACACGCGCATGACCGATTACACCGACCGCGCCACCTGCGTGCTGTTTGGCGACGGCGGCGGCGCAGTGCTGCTGGAGCCGTGCGCAGAGGGCGAGATCGGGTTCATCGATGCGTTGAACGAGATTGACGGGTCGGGCGGCGTGAGCCTGAACCTGAGAGGCGGGGGAAGCCTGAATCCTTCGACCCACGAGACCGTGGATAAGAAGATGCACTATATCTACCAGGATGGTCCGGCCGTCTATAAGTTTGCGGTGCGCAAGATGGCGGAGGCGACGCTGAAATTGCTGGAGCGCAACGGCGTGAGCGGCACGGAGCTGGGCGCGTTTATTCCCCACCAGGCCAACAAGCGCATCATTACGGCCACGGCAGACCGGCTGGGCATGGACCCGGAGCGGGTGATCATCAACATCGAGAAGTATGGCAACACGTCGGCGGGGACGATTCCGCTGGCCATGGAGACGGCCATCGAAGAAGGCAAGCTGAAAAAGGGCGACCTGGTGCTGCTGGCCGCCGTGGGCGCAGGGTTCACCGTGGGGACGGTGCTGCTGCGGTGGGAGATGTGAGAAGAGCAGCGGAGCTGGCGGGGCTGGCAGAGCTGGAGAGTCGACGCATCGGCCGGTTGGCTGGATGAGAACCGTGATTTTCCCCCCATTCGCCTAAGAGCGGCGAAAGGATGGGCCAACCGGGGAGTTGGCATCCGCTGCCCAGCCCAGCGGCAAAGACCTCTCGCTTGAGACCAAGGCTGCGCGGGCGTTGGCCAGATGGCATACGGCGCCGGTTCCGGAAGAGCGGTTCCCGGAATGGCGCGCTCGGGTTCATGACGCGCAAGAGGCAGTGACAGAGACGATTTGCAGCGGGAGCCGGTTCGAATATACTGTGCTCCACTTGGGTTCCCGAAGCGGGCCGCGCGAGGGAAGGAGCGGAGGCTGACCATGGAAGTGGAGTTTACCGCCCGGCAAGGGAAGATTTCGCGGGCATTGCGGACGCAGGCCGAAGAGGGCATGGAGCGCATCGGGCGGATTCTGGGCAAGATGGCGCATGCCAGCATCGTGTTCAGCGTGCAGAGGCACCTGCAGTTGGTGGAGTTGACGGTGCAGGCGCGCCTGCAGAAGATTGCAGCCGCGGGCAGGGCAGATACGCCGGAGGCCGCGCTGCGGCAGGCGATTGCGCACGCCGAGCTGCAGGCGCGGCGCTACAGGGACCGGCGGCTGGTGAGCAAGCGGCTGCCCAAGGAAGAAAAAGTTCTGCTGGCGCCGCCGGTGGCGCGGCCCAAGGCCCGCGTCTCGCCCCCTGAGGATGGCGCGGCCAAGCCGGCCCGCGAGCAGGCGCGCGCGTCGATTGCGGTGCACTCGTTCCCGGCCAATCCCGCGGTGGTGGAACCCCACGTGGTGAAAAACGGCGAGGCGATTGCGCTGCGGCCGATGACGATTGAAGAGGCAGTAAAGGACGCCGAGTTCCGCGATCGCGATCTGCTCATCTTCCGCAACCCTTCGGGCGACGTGTTTGTCCTGCACCGCCGGCGCGACGGACAGATGGAGCTGGTGGAGATTCCTTAGAAAAGCGGAGCAAGCGAAGTGAGCGGTGTTAGAACTGCT
>JASHUF010000327.1 GCA_030040175.1 Acidobacteriaceae bacterium | reverse complement strand
TGCCTGGGGCACATCTTCGCTGGCCCTGCTCATCGGCATACTGGGCATCGCCAACACCATGGCGATGTCAGTCTTCGAACGGACACGGGAGATCGGCATTCTGCGGGCTCTGGGCTGGGGGCGATGGCGGGTGCTGGCGCACATTGAGATCGAAGCCCTGGTGCTCGGGCTGGCCGGGGGGCTTCTCGGCATCGCTTTAGGATGGTGCGCTCTGCGCGTGCTGGCGGACTTGCCGGAGACGGCGAGTTTTATTGCGGCGTCGCTGCACTGGCCGCTGCTGATCCAGGCGATGGGCATCGCCATGCTCGCCGGCCTGATTGCCGGAGCACTTCCGGCGTGGCGCGCGGGGCGGCTCTCTCCTGTGGATGCGCTCCGGCACGATTGACAGAGTTGTATGGTTTGCGTGCTGCTCCCCGACGGCTCCGTTTCCAGCAATGGCTCTCGCCGGGCCGGCTGGCCGTTCGAGAATCAGCTTGAGGCAGGAATCTACCTGCACAACCAAAGTGGGTGCTTCCGCCGCTCAACATCAATCAGGAATCGAAGAGGGCCATGGCAAGATTCGGAGCATTCTGTTTTCCGGCAACCGGACATCTTAATCCGATGGCTGCCCTGGCACGCTCGTTGCAAAGGAGAGGCCATGAAGTAGTCCTCTTCGGGATCGCCGACATCGAGGAGCGGGTGCGAGCCGCCGGCATCGAGTTTCATCGAATCGGCGCCGAAGATTATCCCATCGGCACTCTCGAGACGCTGGACAATCAAATGGCCCGTTTGAAGGGGCTCGCGGCTCTTCGATTCACGCTGCAGAGAGTGCGGGCTTCGACGCGGATGGTTCTGCGCGACGGGCCGCAGGCCGTGCGGACAGCTGGCATCGAGGCGCTGCTCGTGGATGAGGCGGACTTTGCCGGAAACGTGGCGGACTACCTGGGGCTGCCGTGGATCTCCATTGCCCTGCTGCCTCCTTTGGTTCCCGACGACCGGTTTCCACCCTTCTGGCTGGGTTGGCAGGCGGGAGAGGATTCGTTCCGCCGCTGGCGAAACCGCCTTGCCATGCGCTTGCTCCTGGGAATGGCCTCTCCCATCTTCAGCGAAGTGAACCGGCAGCGCAGAGCCTGGGGACTGAAGCCGCACGCAACTCCGGCGGACGAGCTGTCGCGTCTGGCGCAGATTACTCAACTGCCCGAGGCCCTGGAGTTCCCGCTCCGCGGCAAGAGGCCGGCGGGGCTTCACTACACGGGCCCGTTCGTGCACGCTCAACAACGCCCGGAAGTCGAGTTTCCCTGGGAGCAACTGGATGGACGCCCGCTGATTTACGCATCGCTGGGCACATTTCAGAACGGATCGGAAACCATCTTCAGAACCATTGCGGATGCCTGTGCCGGACTCGACGCCCAGTTGCTGCTTTCGCTGGGAGGCGGACTCGATCCCGCCGATCTGGGCAAATTGGCAGGCGCTCCTGTAGTCGTGCGCTTTGCTCCCCAACTGGAGATTCTGAAACGGGCCGCGCTGGTGATCACGCATGGCGGCATCAATACAGTGCTTGAGTCTCTGGCCGAGGGAGTTCCGCTGGTGGCTGTGCCTCTCGGCAACGATCAACCCGGCGTGGCGGCTCGAGTCAAGGCGCGCGGGGCAGGAGTGGTGGTTTCCCGCCATCGACTCACCCCGGCCCGGCTGCGCACAGCGGTGGCGCTGGTGCTAAGGGAAAACCGATACCGCGATGCAGCTCAGGACCTCAAGAAAGCTATCCGGCAGCTTGACGGGCCAAACCGCGCGGCGGATCTGATTGAACAGGTTCTGAAACTCCGGTCGATTTAGTCGAACCGGCGTCAACGGGGGTGGATTCCACGGAAATCAAGAGCACGGCAGCGGTCCAGGACACGATCACGGTGGTACTCTGGGACGGAGTTTCTTTCGATAGACATGACCTCCTCCGCCGGATACACTGGCTGTCAACTCCACCGAAGTGCGAATTCCCGTCGCATGGCCTTTCACGAGCCGTTTACCGCCTTTGCCTGGAGTCGTCGCGGCCGCAGGGATTGCAAGGCAAGAGGCTCTGCGGATAGGGATGGCGATGAAGGCATTCGTGGGCGCCGTGAGCACGTGGCCGAGGGTCTGAGCACAAAAATGGATGTGCGGTTTTCAATTAACACGTTTGAAACAATTGATTGGCTGGCAGTTCCGCCACAACCGGCCGGCATCTGCGCGGCGCCGGTTCTCTTCCGGGTGGTTGATACGGCTGGGCTCCCGTGCCGCCGCTGCACGTCCTTTTCCGGCGGAGGGGCGGCCGGATGACTTGCCCCATTCTCGAAGTGTGCGATGTTTACAAGAGTTACGACGAAGGCCGAATTGAGGCCCTTCGGGGCGTCGATCTATCCATCGAAGCCGGCGAGTTCGTTGCCATCAGTGGACATAGCGGCAGCGGGAAATCGACTCTTCTTCATCTGCTCGGGGGACTTGACACGCCCAGCAGCGGAACGGTTCTATTCCGGGGTGCGCCGCTGGGCTCATCCATCGATCTCGATTCGTACCGCTCGGATCATGTCGGATTCATTTTTCAGGCCTTTCATCTGCTCCCCACCTTGCGCGCGGTTGAAAACGTGCAGGCTCCCATGCTGGCGGCGAGAAAAAGCTGCGGCGATCGGCGGCAGCGCGCCGAGACCCTGCTCAAGGAAGTGGGCCTGGAGCATCGGATCGATCAGCATCCCAATAAACTTTCGGCGGGGGAGCGGCAACGCGTAGCCATTGCCAGGGCGTTGGCCAACAACCCTGCGATTCTGCTGGCCGATGAACCAACCGGGAATCTCGACAGCGCAAACTCCGCGCGCATCATGGAGATCCTCACCGGCATTCAGAAGAGCCACGGCATGACCTTGATCGTGGTCACGCACGAGGTGGAAATCGCGCAATCGGCGCCGCGCCACATCCGCATCTGCGACGGAAGGATCGCGTCATGAGGCTCACCTTGATTGGGACGGCTGCGGCCCTGTCGCTTGCCGCTGCGGCGCACGCGGCGGACGTGCAAGCGGTGCTTGTGCCTCTTCGCAATCGTATTGAAACTTCGGACTATCGTGCCACGGGGCAACTGGTCAGAGTCGATGCAAACGGCAATCGAATCAGCTACACAGTCAGCGTGCGGGGGCTCTGGTTTGCAGGCGCCTTGCACACGCTGGTGGATATAGTGCCTCCGAAAGCGGCCGCGGCGCAAACCCAGGACAAGCCCGTCCGCATCCTGCTCGAGATGCGTCCCAATGGCCAGGACTCTGTCAAGATTCTTGAGCCACACGAATCTGCTCCGACCGCGCTGCCCTTTGACAAGTGGGACCAGAGTCTTCTGGGCAGCGGGCTCAGCTACGAGGACCTTCTCGATCCGCAGTATTTCTGGACAGGCCAGACAATTCTCAAGAACGCGGACTTTGGCGCGCATCATTGCGAGGTTCTGAAAAGCACGCCCGGACCATCGGACCGCACGCATTATGCCGAAGTGCAAACGTGGCTCGACCGCACCATCGACTATCCGGTTTATGCGGAGAAGGTGATGAAGGATGCGGGGACGGTGAAGGAATTCACGTATTATGGTTTGCGCCAATCGGGCGGGGTTTGGTCAGCCACCCAGGTGGAAGCAAAGATTCGCGGCCGTGCCGGATCAACTCTCCTGATCGTCAAGCGGGGAAGCGCGAAGGCAAATCTCAGCGTCAAGGATTTCAGTTCCGAGCAGATCAGCCATTTTGAGGATCGCCCATGAACCTTTCACTCGTGATTTTGTCTGTTGTGGCAGCGGTACCCGCCTCGGGGTTCCTCTATCAGTTCATTGGCGCCCACCGCGATCGACGGCGGTACACCACTCCGGGGCGCTGGGTTGAGATCGGACCCGGGCAAAAGCTCTACGTGGTGGAAAAGGGATCGGGCGGGCCCGCGGTGCTCTTTGAGGCCGGTATTGCGGCCACCAACCTGAACTGGCATCACATACAGACCCAGGTTTCGAGTTTTACGGCAACGGCGTCTTACGATCGCATCGGTCTCGGCTGGAGCAGCCCATGCCGCACGCTGCGCACGCCGGGAAACATTTCGTCTGAGCTGCACACGATGCTCGAATCGGCAGGCCTCAAGCCTCCGTACATCCTTGTGGGACACTCCTTTGGGGGGTTGGTCATGCGCCGCTACGCGGCCATGTATCCGGAAAATGTCGCCGGCATTGTGCTGCTCGATCCGATGCGTTGCGAGGAATGGCCCCCACTCAATCCTGACAAGCAATTCATGATTGACCGGGGCAAGAAACTTTCCCGTTACGCGATTCCCATTGCGCGCTTCGGATTGGCTCGGCTGGCAGCGACTTCTCTACTCTATGGATCGAGACGGTTCTCAGGGCGTCTGGCAGACGCCGGCGGAATCGGAGCCCGCCATGTCTTGCAACGAGTCACGAAAGAAGTAGGCAAAATGCCGAGGGAGGTTTGGCCTATCGTTGCCGCACACTGGTCGCGGCCGAGCTACTATGCCGGGATGCAACGCCACGTGGAAGCGGTCCCGGATACAGTTCGCGAAATGCAGGACGCCGATCCTATCCATGAGATCCCGGTACTGGTACTGACGCCCGGGACGTCGACCGCCCTCTCCGACCAGTGCCTGGGCAAGATTGGCGACAACGTGCGCCAGGTGATCGCCAGGGAAAGCGCGCACTGGATCCATCTCGACGAACCGGAACTGGTGGTCGATTCGATTCGCGAGATGGTGGCCGCCGCGAGCCCTGCGGAGATCCAGGTGACGGCCTGACGCAATTGCTTGCGCTATGGCAATTTCTGAGCTGCTGTGTCCCTTTGGAGTCCGTGGAGGATCGCCGCTCCTTGGGGTCGCGTCGACTTGATCACCGTGTCTTGGGGATACAGTGACTCAGAAATTGCTATCGTGTGGCGTCCCAGAAGTTCGTGTCATCATTCAAGGTCGAGAAAAGCAGATCCTTCGACTCACCACCCCCAAATTGAAGTGCATTTGGGGTCCCGTTCGCTCAGGATGACAGCGGAATTTATATTGTGAACTTCAGGGACAGGACACTAACGCATTTTCTGAGTAGCTGTATCCCGAAGACGGAAGGCAGAGTCGACGCGACCAACAGGGAGCGGCGACCTTACGAGGAAATGAAAAGGACACAGTAACTCAGAAAATGCCGTAGCAATCATGAGACAGGACCGGCGGGAGCGGCTTTACTTCGCCGGTTGTGCAAATCGCTCCTGCAGCACCTGCCGAAGAAACTTGCCGGTGTGATTCTGCGGCAGCTCGCCGGGATCGACAATCCAGATGCGGCGCGGCGCTTTATATGCCGCAAGATTGCTTCGGCACCAGTGCAGTAGGTCCGCTTCATTCGAGGAGGAGCCCGGAGACAACTCCACCGCGGCCACAGGAACCTCGCCCTTCTCGTTGTGCGGCAGGCTGAACGCAACGGCGCGGGCCACGGCAGGATGAGCCAGCATGGCTTCTTCCAGCTCGCGCACGTAGACGGAGTAGCCGCCCGACTTGATCACATCGTTTTTGCGCCCCACCAGCCGGAAAAGTCCCAGGCGATTGCGCGTGGCGAGGTCACCCGTGCGCAGCCAGCCATCGCCGGTGAGAAGGCCCAGAGTATCGCCCTCGTCGTTCCAATAGTGCGGAGCAAGACCGCGGCGGCGGACCTGGCACTCGCCCGCCACGCCCGGCGGGGCGATGCGGCCGTTTTCCCCGACGACGCGAACGTGAAATGGCGGTACCGGAAGACACAGGTCCCCGCTCCCCGGCAGCAACGGCAACTCGATGCCCATCATGGCGAGGCCGCCAATCTCCACCGTGCCGTAACCATTCAGAAGCACCGGCGGTATGCGCCCGCCACCGGGCAGCCGGAACAAGGCTCCGAACCGCCGCAGACGCCGTCGAACTTCGGCGGGAAGATGGTCGCTGGCGGAGAGCCAGACACGCACACTGGCCAGGCGCGCAGGTTGCGGCTTGGCGTTGACGAGCCGGGCAAACATGGCCGGCACGCCGATAAACGCAGTGACCCGGAAGCGCTCAACGAGATTGAGCGCAGATTCGACCTCGAAGCGAGTGAGAAAACATCCGCGAATGCCCGCCATAAGGCCATAGAGCGCAATACTTACCGCCATGATGTGCGACCAGGGCAACGCGACCAGCGCAAGGTCCCGCGGTCCGAGAAAGATTCCAGAAAGCACTGTGGATGCGCGCGCGCCAAGTAATGCATTGCTCGACAAGGCTGCACCCTTGGGAAATCCGCTGGTGCCGGAAGTGTGAAAAATGGCAATCGTTGCGGCCGGATCGATCGCGGTGGGAGGCAAAGGCGTATTCGTCTCGGAGACACGCAGGAACCCGTCCAGCGTCTCTGCCTCATCATCGGCCTGGATCCAGGCGCGCACCTTCAAGGCCTGGCGGCTGCCGATGTTGCGCTCGAAAACGGCCTTGTCCGTGACCAGAATCTCCGTGCCGCTATCGGCGAGAATCCTGCGCACCTCGGCAAGGGAAAGAAGCGGATTGAGCGGAACGGCGATGCCTCCGGCGCGGATCACGGCAAGGAACCAATGGAAACATTTCCGATCGTTGCTGCGATAAATGGCAACCGGTTGTCCGGGGCTGAGGCCGATTGAGCGGTGGAGAAAGGCATCAATGGAGCAGACTTCGGCGTGCAGGTCCGCAAGATGAAAGGGGCCGGCATCGTCCACGGAGACTTCGCAATTCCCTTTCCGCCGAACCAACTCATCCACCAGATTGGCCACCGTGACGCCGCGGTCCCGGGCGAGTCGATAACGGAGAATCAGGCTCATAACGCAGCAACCGGCTTGCGGCCCCAGTCGCTGGCGACGCAGTAATGGAAAAGCCGGTCGATATAGTCGAGCACAGGCGGCGGACGTACTCCGGCGGGCCGCAAAAGACGTTCCGCATTGCTGGTGTCAAATTGCATGCGCATGGTGAAGTAGTTGCGGTAGGCGCGGCCGTCGAGCAGGACACGGCGTTTAGGCCCCCACAACGAGACCATGAGAAGCGGCCGCAGCACGGCGAAGAAGAGTCTTGGATCGACATAACGTGGCTCGGGACCGTTGAAATATTCCATGGCGCGGTGGGCAACCTGATCGATGGTTGCGCTGCCGCGCGGTCCGGCGCAGAGGTGGATGGTCGAACCCAGAGCGGCGTCATTGAAGAGGAGATGGGCGACTGAACTGGCGACAAAGTCGACCGGAACAACGTCTAATACTGCATCCGGATAGCCGGGCACCGTGCGCCAAAGCCGCCGTGCATAGATCTTCAGCGGCCAATACATCATCTTGAAGCTCGAAGTGACGCCTGTTCGGGAATCCCCCACGATGATGCTGGGGCGCAGGATGACGCCGGGGATGGAACCGAGGCGCGACCGCACCAGGGATTCAGCCTCCGCCTTGGTCTGTTCATAGGAATTGCGATAGGTCTGGCCGGCGGCAAGTTCGTCTTCCCGCACCAAATCCGAGCGTTCGCCGGCCACATAGGCGGTACCGACGTAGGCGAAGCTCCGGAGCCGGCGCGCGCCGGCCACAAAATCGAGAACGTGCCGGGTGCCTTCGACGTTAATGCGGCGCGCCTCGTCGAGCGAGTGATTGAATCGCACTGTGGCCGCGGAGTGAACCACGCGGGTGGTCTCCGCCAGCAGGCGCCCGTAGGTCTCCGCAGCCAGCCCGCAGGCGGACTGGCTGACGTCACCGGAAAACACCTCAACCCGCGACCTGTCCTCCGGCGGGATGAAGGAATCAGCGCGCTGCCGGCCGGATTGTCCCGCTCGATCGCGGATGAGCAGCCCTAGTTTGGCTTGGGGCTGCTGCGCGAGCAGTTCGCGGACCAACTGCACTCCAACGAAACCAGTGGCGCCCGTCACCAGGATAAGCTCTTCGCTCTTCATTTCGGAAGCGACTTCAACCCGCAAACGACTCAAGGCCAGTGAAGAATCACTACTGAGGCCGCTGCACCGGGATGGGTCAGGGGTTATTATAGTCGGTCTTCTCGGCCCGATTCGATTGCCGCCAGCGGAGTGGACTTCGGCGTCAAGCGAGGAGAGAATGCCGCGCGCCGGCCAGAAGCTGCAAGTCTTCATCGACGGGGTTGCGAGTGACGGCAGAAAGCTCGCGGTTGGAGATGGATTGGTACTTCGCCCGGGCGGACACCATCTGGAGTTGCCTCTGGCCGCGATCAACTTGTCGAGCCCTCAAGACATCCGGTTGCAACACCGCATGGAGGATGCGGATCCGGACTGGCTCGATGCGACAGATTCGCGCGCGATGGTCTACACCAATATCCCTGCGGGGAAACATCGGCTCATGGTGAGGGCGACGGACAGCATCGGCCATTGGAATTCGCCCCAGGCTGTCTACGAAGTGACCCAACAGCCACACCTTTCCCCGACACCTCTGTTTCAGAGAGGCGCGATTGTGGTTGCCGGTCTCATTCTTGTACTGGCCGATCCGGCGTGACGCGGGCGGCGGAAGATCCACGTGGTTGCGATATGCGCAGTTCTACGCTTCGGCGTTTTCGTCCCGATAGCGCAATTGTTTGCAAAGCCAGCCGCGCCTAGAGCGGTCGCCCAACACCCAGGGAACCGCTGTTTGCGGCTGCACAAATCACAGTTTTGCTCTCTTGCTCTGTTCTTACAGCATCTGCAGTGAGGAGATTGTCCGCGCCTTGCCCCATCCATTCGAGCAAAGCATGGCGATCAAACCGCAAGGGGCTCTTCCGGCTTCTTGGCCGGTGCGAGGTAGGACAAGATAATCTCGGCAACATTGCGCACGTTCTCGGAAGTCGTCATCAGCTCGCGATGGTGGCCTTCGACGAACTTCACGTGCGGGTTGTCCTGGATCAGCGCCTGCCACCCGGGTAGAAAGTCGAGAGAGGCTGAGCGCCTTGAGGCGAGCAGGAGGAGCACGTTGCCCGCGTATTTCTCGGCCTTGTACTCGAACGCGGCTGACAGGATCAGGTTTTGCGCCTCGCCGAATTGCGACCATGCCGATCGCGCTCCGGCAGTGCGCGCCACAAACTTAAGCAAACGCCTGTGGAAGTTGAAGAGCGACTCCCGCAGTCCCAGGCGCAGCATCCTCTCAAGGCGATGGCGAGGCCGGCTCAACTTGGAGGCGAGCGAGTTATAGGAGTTCAAATAAGCAGGGCTGGGTGCATCGAGGAGCACGAGCATTGAGACCTGGTGTCCGGCGGCACGCAGCTGCGTGGCAATCTCGTAGGCGAGCACGCCGCCGATGCAGAGTCCGGCAAGATGATAGGGGCCGCTCGGCTGCATCGCCAGCATCTTGCCCATGAAGCAGGCGGCGATGCTGCGCAGCGTTGGTTTGTCACCGAGGAGCGCGATGTCCGCCTTGGTGAGCATAAGCAGGCAGATGGGCTGGCCCTCTCCAACTTCTTTTGCCAATTTGAAATTCAGATAGTGCACCCAGAAGATGGTCGGGCGAGAACCCTTCCGCTGCAGCGAGAGAACTCCGGGCGGCACGACCGGCTCAGGCTTTGCAGGCTGGAACATGAGCGTTGCCTGGGAACGAACCGTGGGGTGTTGAAAAAGTTGAGCCACGGTAACCCGGCGCCCGAATTCCATGGCCACGCGGTCCTGCAAAGCAGAGAAGACCGCGGGATGAGCCCCCAGGTTGAACAGATTCTCCTCCGGCCCGATGTGTTTTTGATCGAGAAGTTCGGCCCAGAGTGCGGCGAGTCGCCTTTCTTGTTGATCCGATTCGATTATGGAAGCCATTTTCTCCGCCTTTGACTCTTCGAATAGTTGATTCCGTGCCAGCTCCACACCCAACGCTGCCCGCGCGCGCATGAGAAGCTGCACGCCGGGGAGCAAGTGGGCCCTCGCAAGAAAGCGACTCTCCACTGTTTTGCTTGCGCTGCTTTCGAGAATCCGGTGAATGCTTGCGAGCAGCACCGTTCCTGTTGCCGTCTGCGGCAGCCTGCCATGGATCTCTTCCGGGAGGGCCAGGCCCTCCCCGGCGTTCCCGCTGCGAGGTCAGGCTGCAACCTGCGGCGCCGGGGCAAGAGATCTGCGCCGGTCCTTGATCCGATTTGTGATGGGCGCCTCGACGAACTGATGGAGCAGACAGCCAACGCCGAGCCCAAGCATCACGCTCAGAACCACGGATAGCCACCCCGCGTCGACGTGCACACGATGCAGCAAGGCCGGCGGGAGCGGAGCCACAAACGGGTGAATCAGGTATATCGCATACGAAGCGTTTCCAAGATAGAGAATCGCGCGCGGAATGTAATTTTCCAGGCTCCCGAGCGAAACTGCCGACCAGACGATCAAAGCCGCGGGCAGCCCATTGATCACAACCTTGGGAAGGTTCCAGTCAGAGGAGGGGCCGAGCAGGGCGATCAATCCGATGGCCAGAAGCGGAAGGGCGATTCTTCGCGGAAGCCGATGCCCGGCGACGAAGCCTTGCGCGATCAACATGCCCAGAACGAACTCCAGGACGATCGAATTGAAGAACGATGCGATGGGCGGCCACGACGCACGATAGAAGACCGATCCAAGCGAAAGGACGGCGAGAGCCGAGCCGACAAATGTGAAGACATTCTTGCGGAAAAATAAGGCACATGCAAACAACAGGTAGAAAAGCATTTCGAAATTCAGCGTCCAGCCCACGCCAACCAGCGGCTCAATTCTTCCGTCCAGATCGCGCGCGGGAATGAACAGGAATGAGCAAATGGCCGTGGTGAAGTTCAGTTTCGTATGCAGGGCGAGTCCGGCAGTCGAAAGCACAATGAGCACTTTCAGACTTGTAACAATCCAGTAAAGAGGAACGATGCGCGTAATCCGGCGTTCGGCAAAGACCCTCCATCCGTTGGCTGAATCAAAGAGCCTTTGCGAGGAATAAACCATGACAAATCCACTTATAACGAAGAAGATATCGACCCCTCTTGTGCCGCGCTGCCAAACGGAAAAGCTGTGGTCGAGGCGCTCGCTTGCGTAGAAGGTGGAATGAGTGAATACCACCAGCGTGGCGGCGACCATGCGCAGAGCCTGAATCGAGAGTAGTTTTTCTGTTCGCATATTCCTGCCCAGCGGCCGCCGCCTGAGCGGCTTTAAAGCGGCCATACACTTTGCATGGTTTCTGCCTCGTAAGCTGCCATCTCGCGGAGCGCCTCTGCCGGCGCATAGCGAAGGAGCAACTCCTCGTATGAGCTGAGAATCTTTTCCTGCGCAAAGGCCTCGCTATGCCTTTCGCGGCTCGCCATTTCCATCGCGGCCAGCGTCTCCGGGGCTTTCTCGAGCGACAGAAGAATCCGATCGATATCCTCAGGCGTGCGAAAAAACGCCGCGCCTTCTCCCGCGACCCACCGCGTAAAGCGGTTGTCGTGCGCGATTACCGCATTTCCGGCGGCAAGCGATTCCACCAGAGAAGGGTTTGTGCCGCCCACCTGATGACCGTGAAGATATCCTCGCGCATGATAACGGAGCGCCTTGACAATATCCCGATCGAAGAGGGCGCCAAGAAAGCGAACTTCCGGTCCGGCTGCATCCAGCACCGCCTTCTGGTATGGCGTGCCGCCGGTCTTGTACTTACCCAGCACCACCAGGGGTAGTCCGCGGGACCTGAACGAATAACCCCGAACGATCTCAAGGATCGAATTCTCGGGCTCGGGCCGCGCTATCAGCAGATAGTATTGTTTGGGGCTCAAATCGAATTGACTTATGAGGGACTCCGGAGCGTTGGTTACGGGATCGGCTCCATAGGCGATGGTGGAGATCTTTGCGCGCGAGGTATGGCGCGAAAGGTGCTTGCAGATTTCCGGATGATCGGCCACCAAGTGATTTGCCAGCCGCGCACCCGCCCACTCGTTCGCCCAAAACCAAATGCGTGCGGGCAACGGCCACTTCGCCCTCTTCCACTCGATCCCGTCCATGTTCATAATGTTCTTCACGCCGCTGAATCGATAGAGACAATTGAAAGCGGCGGTATTGTATCCAAGCGTCAGCACGACGCCTTTTTGGCGCATGGAGTGACGGATGGCCTTCCAATCGAACAACATCGTTCCGAGAGGACCTTCTCCGGCCGGAATCAAAACCCGGCGAATTCCATTCCAGTTATCCTCAGCGGCAGCCTCTCCGGCAGCTACCTGGCAGTAGACAGTTACCTGATGACCGCGAGACAGCAGAAAGAAGGAGAAGTCTTGGGCAAAGGTTTCAAATCCGCTATGTTTCGAAGGTACCCCTCGAGTTCCCAGGATCATGACATGCATGAGAGCTCCTTGAAGAAAAGACCGGGCTGTAAAAGAATCCAAACGGATGAATCAGGACGTCATCTGCAAAGTTGCGCACAAAAGGCAATCATGCCGGAGGCCTGTTCCCCTTGAGCTGAGAGCTTCCCACGCATGATTCCCGGCAGGGTGTTCGGCAGATCACATGCGAATCCGCTGAAAAGCTGCTTCGGAGGCTGCGTCAGAATCAATCAAGCTGCGGGAAATGACAAAGGCTCTTCGAGCGGCCAGTTCGCTCATGAGATTCTGCATGCGCGCTTGATACCGAGACAAAGAGAAGTTCGCCTGCGCGTACGCAGCCGCCGCCTTTCCCAAGGTTGCGCGAAGGGCACGATCGGCGAGCAGTTTCTGAATGGCCGCCGCAAGAGATTGCGGGTCGGAGTGGGGAACCAGCAGCCCCGTAACGCCATCCTCAATCAGCTCGCATGTTCCCCCATGATTCGTGGCAATGACCGCGCGGCCATGCATCATTGCTTCCACAGTTACGCGCCCAAACGGCTCCGGCATCCGCGACGGCAGGACAAATACGTCCAGACTCCTGTAAATGCCGCCCACATCCGGGCGATAGGGTAAGAGGTGGAAACGGCCACCGAGGCCAAGGCGGCGTATCCGGAGTTCAAGCTCACGAAGATAACGCGACTGATCAGAAAAATAACTTCCCACTGCAAGAAAGTGCACATCCCGGCGCGATTCGAGCACGAGCCGCGCCGCTTCGGCAAGAATCTCCTGCCCCTTCCAATAGCTGATGCGGCCGATCATGCCAACGAGGAGGATCCCTTCCGGCAACCCAAGCTCGCGGCGAAGGCCGGGATCCGGACCGGAAGCCTGAGGCGACGGCACGCAGACACCGTTGTAGATAACGCTCGTCTTTTCCGCCAGGTCCGGCGCATCTTTGAGGATGCCGTCCCGCACCGCCTTCGAAATGCAAACTACCCTGCTCGCGCAAACTCGCAAAAGCCGATACAGGATCCAGCGCACGAAATACGGCATCGAGACGATTTCACGAATGTGCCAGAGCACCGGGGCCCGGGCAAGCTTCCCGCCGATGGCTCCCGAGACCGTGACCATGGTATTGACATAAACCATCGCCGCCTGGCGCTCTCGCGCAACTGCACGAACATAAACAATGCCTCGCATGAGCTGCAGCAGAAGCGGAGCGATGGAGCCGGCAGAAATATATTTGCGGCGAAGAATGCCGAGCGGCGCAATGTGGTATTCGACGCCCAGGCGGTCAAGTTCTGCGGATAACATCCCGGATGGCATGTCGGAAGGCAGAATCACGATGGGGTGGTACTTCGTAACATCAAGAGAACGAATGGAGTGAAGCAGGCCGATATCGGCCCCATACATGTCGTTGGCATGATGAACGAAGAGGATGTTGCGCAGCCGGCAAACCCCTAGTGCGCCTCCTGGCTCTTCTGCTTCGCTGCCGTTCTTCGCTGGATTGATCATGGATAAAGTCCAGGTGACTCCGTTGCTGACCTGCAAGGATAGGTTTCCGGAGGGTTTCCGGCGATGAGGACTCACAGCGCAAATCGCGCGCGCCCCATCCTGCCCAGGACACCATCACGCAATCCCTTCAGGAAGAACTTCACTTTTGCCCACGGCGCGTCCTCCATCAGGGAAATTTTGAGAGGAATGGATACGAGCTCACGCAAAGTGGGAAGAATGAGGCGGGGAAACTTTTGCCCATAAGTGCGGAGGATCCAAGTCTTGTTCCGGGCATAGTAGTATCGGATTTCGGGGCGGTAATTCCTGGTCGTGACGGTCTTGCCGAATATCCTGGCGGATGTAGGATTGCCGGATCGATGCAGGAGGATGGCCCTGCTGCTTAGACCAATGAAATAGCCGTTCTCGCGCAGCCTCAGGCTAAAGTCGTCGTCGACGCAGTAGATGAAGAGATCCTCGTTGAAGAGTCCGCACGCAGTAAACGTGTCCATCAGAAAGAGGCTTCCGGAGGTGATGGTGAGAAAGACTCCGCCGTCACGAAATGTCGATGTGGGCCGCTCGGCGCCGGTTTCAGGATCGATATAACGAGGGACGATCTGGAGAATCTTCCTGTGCGGGCGGTAAGCTTCAAATTCCGCGATCATCGAGGAAACGAATCCGTCGGTTACGACGCTATCCTGATCGAACAGCACGACCCACCGGCAACGCTGGCGCTGAGCCTCGCGCACGCCGATGTTGAGAGCCGCGGCGATGCCCAGGTTTTCTCCGTTCTCGATCAACGTGAGTTGGAGTTTGCATTGCGCGTTCCGAAGTTCCGCAAGCTCATGCGCGGCCGACCCATTGTCGACGACGATCATGACGTTCACCTGCGCGCGAATCCGGGCAAGGTGTTGTACCTGCTCGCTGCGCGGATGGTAGGTTACGATGATTGCGCCCACGGCGCCGTTGCCCTTCATTCCATGCCTCTCTTGCAATCCGGCTATACATCTGCGAACAAGGCCGCCTCAAAGCTGGACGATGCGCGCTCCCAGCTGAACTGGCGGACGTAGTCATAACCTTTCCTGGCGAGCTCAATGCGAAAAGCCTGGTCTCGAATGAGCCGCAGGATATTTTCGGCGAGCAGATTGGGCGATCTGGCCGGGCAGGTCAGAGCAGTCTGGCCATCGACAGCGAACTCACGATGGCCGTCGACGTCGGTGGCGGCTAAAGCGGCGCCGCAGAGCATCGCCTCACAGGCAGGCAGGCCCCATCCCTCCGTTCTGCTGGGAGCAACGAAGATAGCGGTCTTGTTATAGAGCTCGCGCAGGAGCGCCGGCGAGGGCGATTGATAATAGTCAATCCATGGGGGAAGCGCTGCCGGCCGAGGAGGAACGCCGAACAGGGCGACCCGGACATCCGGAACCTTCTGGCGAACGAGCGACAAAGCCTCGAGGCCGTCCGCGGACCCCTTCCACTCGGCAAGATGGTAAAGCATCATGAGTTGATTCCCGCTCCGGTCTTCAGACGGAATCGTTCTCTGGAAGGCTTTGAGGTCCAGACCGTAAGGGATATAGAGTGCCGTCTCTCCAAGTCCATGGGCGATCTCAGCCAGCCACTTGGATGGGACAATTTTCTTGAGCGGCGCTTTCCACGTGGCGAAGACCCGCTCTTCCGGCCCATTCCAGGTCTCGAGATGCTGGATGAGATAAAAGCGGCGGCCCTTCCGAGGCGAACATCGTTGCACCCACTCGGCTGTCTGCCATGCTGTGGCAACGATGGCATCGCCGTCAGGCAGGAATCGCTCAGTGAGCGAGGGCGCGCAGGTAAGCCGCACGCCCGGGTCGATGGAGATCCAGGCGCCCGGCGTGTAGCGGCCGTCGATTTTCCGCTGCGCATACCGCACCGCATTCTTCAGGTAGTCGAGTGGGGTGGGATTGACGGCCAGCCGTGCGGGATGAACGACGGTCACGTTGTGCCCGCGGCGCGCAAGATGATTTGCGTGCTCGTAGACAATGCGGAGCCCGCCGCTCGGCCACTCGCCGGTCCGCGGCAGGATAAAACTGACTTGAAGCTTTGATTTCATTCGATCAACCCTCCAGTGCCTTCCCCAACGAAAGGAAGGGAAGGCGCACGACCTTTTCCCGCAAGTCCGACAGGCGCGGAAGCAAGTCGATTCCGCGGCCATAGAGCATCGTGGCCATGGTCACGGTCACGAAGGTCTCCGTGAGCAGCGCCGACGCGGCCGCACCGCACGCTGCAAACCAAAAGCAGAGTGGAATGAGGATGAGGTTATTGAAGAAGGCTGAAATTACAATGATGCGGCTGTATTGCGGCTTCATTCCGAAGTTAAGCATTCCCTGGGTGCCATAAATGTTGTTGAGGGCGCAGGCAAACGGCGTCAATGCCATCCATTCCAGCACCGGAATCGACGCCATGTATTTGGGTCCCATGGCGACCCGCACGATGATCCTGGCGAATACAATCACCAGAAGCCCGCTTGCCGATGTGATTCCGCCGATGACAATCATCGCCTTCCGCAGATAACCTACTGCCAGCTCGCGGGAAGTGTGAGCGAGCGAGCAAACATGGGGATAAATCGCCTGGCACATGGGAGAAACGAGCCCCTGGAGTGCAGCAAAGATCTTGTAGGCGGCGCTGAAATA
>JASHUF010000326.1 GCA_030040175.1 Acidobacteriaceae bacterium | reverse complement strand
CGCCCAAGCCGGGAGCGCCGGCCGCGGGAGGAAGTTAGCCCGTGACCTTTGCGGCCGAGCTCGATCAGATATTCATTTTGTTCCGCGACTGGCTGGTGCACTTTCTTCCCAGCGGCCTGCGGCCCGCGGCGGATGTGCTGCTGGGTGTGATCGCCATCGTATGCGTCTTTCCCGGTCTCTTTGCTCTTACCACGGTCTTTGAGCGCAAGGGCCTGGGGCGCATGCAGAACCGGCTCGGACCCAACCGCGTGGGCCCCTTCGGTTTTTTTCAGCCTGTCGCCGACGGCATCAAGGCATTGACCAAGGAAGACGTGGTGCCCTTTCGCGCCGATGCGCTGGTGCATTTTCTTGCGCCGCTGGTGCTGCTGGTTACGGTGTTCATGGGATTTGCGGTGCTGCCCGTGGGCCGCAACATGCAGCTCGTCGACATGGACTCCGGGCTGCTCTTCTTCTTTGCCATGGGCGCGGCCACGGAGCTTTCCGTCTTCATGGCCGGCTGGTCGAGCCGCAACAAGTACTCCATGCTCGGCGCCATGCGCGCGGTGGCGCAGATGATCAGCTACGAGGTGATTCTGTTGCTCGCAAGCGTGACCGTGGTCATGATCGCGGGCTCGCTTTCATTGACGAAGATTGTCGATGCTCAGAATCAATACACCGGCATCTTTCCCCACTGGTACATCTTTACCCCGTGGGGCCTGGCGAGCTTTCTCATGTTTGCCATCGCCGCGACCGCAGAGACCAATCGCTCGCCTTTCGATCTTCCCGAGGGGGAATCGGAGATCGTGGCCGGCTATCACACCGAGTACTCCGGATTCAAATTCGCCATCTTCTTCGTCGCCGAGTACCTGGCCATGTTCGCGCTCTCCGGTCTGGGGGCAACGCTGTTTCTGGGCGGATGGTCGGCGCCATTGTCTTTTCTCGCCTTCATTCCCTCGTGGTTCTGGTTTTTTGCGAAGGTCATGTGCGCCATCTTCCTCTTCATCTGGATGCGGGGCACGCTGCCGCGCCTGCGCCAGGACCAGTTGATGAACTTTGCCTGGAAGTTTGCGCTGCCCTTCACGCTGCTCAATCTGCCGGTGACGGCGCTGTGGCGCTTCATGGGCGCGGGCTGGCTGCGCTGGGTGGTCTGCGCGGCGATCCTCGCGGGCGCCTACGTGCTGATGGGCCGCCTGGAGATGCGCAGGAAAAACATCGGCCCACGGAATTACCGCTATGCCGAGTAAGGAGCGCCATGCAAACTGAGGAGCTTGAATGAGCACAGTGTTTTGCTTGATTGCGGCGCTCACGCTGGCGGGCGCGCTCGCTGCCGTGCTGCTCAGGAACACGGTGCATTGCGCGCTTGCGGTCACGCTCGCCTTTGCCGGGCTGGCGCTGCTCTTTCTCCGGCTCGACGCGCAGTTCGCCGGCTTTGCGCAGATCCTCATCTACATCGGCGCGGTGGCCATCCTCGTGGTTTTCGCGATTCTCCTTACGCGCGGCTCGGAGGCGCCGGCGAGCGGCGTCTTCAGCCGCACCTGGCTTGCCGGTCTGCTTATCGCCGCCGCCGTCTTCGCCGTGCTGGGGTGGTCGGTGCTCCAAAGCGTGCGCGCGCTGCCTTTCGAATCCGCCGTGCCCCAGGTGACAGTGCACGACATCGGCGTAGCCCTTGTGGGCCGCTACGTGCTCGCGCTCGAGATTGTCGCGCTGCTGCTTACTGCGGCCACCATCGGCGCCGTCATTGTGGCCCTGCACGAGAAAGAGAGAGCCGGATGATGGGTTTCGCTTCACCGCTCGCGGCCTATCTTCTCGTCGCGGCCATGCTCTTCTCCATCGGCCTTGCGGGCGCGCTCACGCGGCGCAACGCCATCCTGGTGCTCATTGGAATTGAATTGATGCTCAATGCCGCCAACCTGAACTTCATCGCCTTCTGGCGCTACGGGCCGCATCCGGAGGCGCTCACGGGAATGATGTTCGCCATCTTCTCCATTGCCGTGGCTGCGGCCGAAGCCGCTGTGGGCCTGGGTCTCGTGATTTCCATCTACCGCCACGCCAAGACCACCGACCTCGACCGGATCAACCGGATGAAGGGGTGAACGGATGCTAACGCAGGATCCCCTGCTCTTGTACCAATTCAAATCGACGCCCATGCCGCCTGAGGCGTGGATCGTCCGTTGGCTATGGCTGATTCCTGCGCTGCCGACCCTCGTGGCTGGGGTCATTTCGCTGCTTCGGAAGGAATTCCGCCGTCTTTCCTCGGGGCTCGCAATCGCGTCGCTGAGCTGCTCTCTTTTGCTTTCCATCGCCGCATTGGGCCACGCGATTCGTACCCGGAATCTATTGCTTCATCTCGGATTCGGCGCTTCCTTTCACGAAACCGTCAACTTCACCTGGTTCACCTTCGGCTCTTCCACCGTCGATCTCGGGTGGGTTCTCGATCCGCTTTCCGCCGTCATGATGGTGATGGTCTGCTTCGTCGGCCTGCTCATCTTTATTTACTCCACCGGCTACATGGAGCACGACGAAAACTTCACCCGCTTCTTCTGCTTCCTCTCGCTCTTTGCCGGCGCCATGCTGGGCGTGGTGATTGCCAATTCGCTGCTTCTTCTCTTCATGTGCTGGGAGCTGGTGGGCCTCACCTCTTACCTGCTCATCGGCTTCTGGTATCAGAAGCCTTCCGCCGCCGCGGCGGCAAAAAAAGCCTTCATCACCACGCGCTTCGGCGATGTCTTTTTTCTTCTCGGCATCGTCTGGCTGTTTTCACAAACCGGCACACTGCTCTTCTACAACCACGAGGCCGGCAATCTCGAAGGCCTCGCGCTTGGCGGCCTGATCGCGCAGCATGCGGGCTTCGGGTTTACCGTCGCCGGCGCCATCGGCCTGCTGATTTTTTGCGGCGCGGTGGGCAAGAGCGGGCAATTGCCGCTGCACGTGTGGCTGCCCGATGCGATGGAGGGCCCGACACCCGTCTCCGCGCTTATCCACGCGGCCACCATGGTAGCGGCCGGCGTGTATCTCATCGCGCGCGTGTATCCGCTTATGTCCGCGGGTCTCAATGCGCATGGCACCACTGCGGCGCTGACGATCGTGACCTGGGTGGGCGCAGCCACCGCGGTCTTCGCAGCGCTCATTGCCGTCGCGCAAAACGATATTAAACGCATTCTTGCTTACTCCACCGTCTCCCAGCTCGGCTACATGATGGCCGGGCTCGGCCTGGGCGGCGTGGCTGTGGGCATGTTCCACCTGATCACGCACGCATTTTTCAAGGCGCTGCTCTTCCTCGGCGCGGGCTCCGTCATCCACGGCACGCACGAGGAGCAGGACATTCGCCGCATGGGCGGCCTCAAGGTGGACATGCCGCTCACCTTCATCACCTACGCCATCGGCATGCTCGCGCTGTGCGGCTTTCCCCTCTTCTTTTCCGGCTTCTGGTCGAAGGACGGCATTCTCGAAGCGGCGCATGCGGGAGCCATCAAGGGGCCGTTTTATCTGCTCGCCTTTGGCGCGCTGCTCACCGCGTTCTATATGACGCGCCAGGTGTGCTACGTCTTCTTCGGCTACTGGCGCGGCCATCACGATGCGCATGAAAGCGCGCCCGTAATGACGGTGCCGCTTGCCATCCTGGCCTTCTTTGCCATGGCCCTCGGCCTCATCGGCACGCCGGCGTGGCCGTGGTTCCGGTCGTTTCTCGAAGGCCGCGCGGCGCCGTTTACATTCCACGGCTTTGCGGAACCGGGCTTGATGTCGCTGATGGCCATATCGTCGGGCATTGTGCTCTTTGGTCTTTGGCTGGGCTGGAAGCTCTACGGCAACAGGTCGCCCAGGGCGGAAGAGCCCGACGTGCTCGAAAAGGCTGCGCCGCATCTCTGGGCCGGGCTGCGCGACCGGCTTTATGTGGACGAGTTCTATGGTGCAACGGTGATTGCGTTCTACGCGTGGTGGGCGCGCGTGACCGACTGGCTCGACCAGCGGCTCTGGGGCGGGCTGGTGCGCCTGGTTGCGTGGCTCTTCAATCTCTGGGCGCATCTCAACCGCATCTTCGACGTGGACGCAATCGATGGCGGCTTCAACAAGGCCTGCGAAGAGCTCTCCACTGGCGCGGGCTTGCTCTCGCGCGTGGAGAGCGGCCGCGTGCAGAGCTATCTGCGCATTCTGGCCCTGGCCGCGGTGGTGCTGGCCGCAATTCTCTTCTGGAGCAGCCGGCCGTGACGGCGAACGTGAGCGCAAATCTTGCCGGTGCGGCCGCGGGATTTCCGTGGCTCACGGTGCTTACCGCAGTGCCGCTGCTGGGCGCGGCGCTGGCGCTGCTCATCGCCAGGCACGCGCGCGGCATTGCACTTCTCACTTCGTTGATCGGGCTCGTGTTTTCGCTCATCGTCTGGATTCATCTGCCCGCGAACGGATCCATGGGGCTGGTGGAGCTGCACCCGTGGGTGCCCTCGCTCGGCATCGAATATCACCTGGGCGTGGACGGTCTGGGCGCGCTGATGCTCGTGCTCTCGTCCATTGTGACGCTCATGTCCGTCGACGCCGCGCATCGCGTGCACCATCAGCCCGGCCTTTACTACGGCCTGGTACTGATGCTTCAGTCCGGCCTCTTCGGCTCCTTTACCGCGCTCAATTTCTTCCACTGGTTCTTGTTCTGGGAGCTGAGCCTGATTCC
>JASHUF010000325.1 GCA_030040175.1 Acidobacteriaceae bacterium | reverse complement strand
ATCTGGCTTTACGACCTGCATAATGGCGTGGGCGTGCAGATGGGCTACTCCGGCGCGGCCTCGGGTGACGATCCGAAGTTTTCGCCCGACGGCTCGTCGATCTCGTTCATTCGCGATCACGGCATCGCCGTAATTCGGCTCAGGGAGCCGGGCATGCCCGCCGCCATGGTTGTGCCGGCGCCCAATCCCGCCGTCCTTTGCGGCCAGGTGGACTGGGTTTACGAGGAAGAGCTCGACACACGGAGCAACTACTTCTGGTCGCCGGACTCGAAGAATCTTGCCTTCCTCGAAATGAATGAAGCCCAGGTGCCGGCGTATCCCTTCACCGACTGGATTCCGATTCACGCATCGGTGGCGGAGCAGCACTATCCGCAGGCAGGCGACGCCAATCCCGACGTGCGCGTGGGCGTGGTGGGCGCGCGGGGCGGCCGGGTGAGCTGGATTCATCTGCCCATCGACCCCGGCCAGGATTACGTGCCCCGCTTCGGCTGGGTGAACGACAAGACGCTCTGGATCGAGACCCTCGCGCGCGATCAAAAGCACCGCGATCTCTACTTCGGCGATCCCGGCACGGGAGACGCGCGGCTGATGCTGGAGATCAAAGACGAGAAATTTCTGGACGAAAACTACAACCTGAGCGTAGGCGGCGGCTTCATTGTGCTGACCGACTGGAACGACGGCCACAACCATCTTTATCTCTATAGCTACGAGCAGCGCCATCCCATGGATCAGCCGGCGAAGCTCGAGAAGCAACTGACCAGCGGCGACTTTGAGGTGAGCGACGTTTACCGCGTCGACTTCGAGAGCAAACTCGCCGATTTCGCTTCCAACGAAGGCAATGTGCTGGAGCAGCAGTTGTGGCAGGTGAGCTTCAACGGCGAGCGCAAGCAGCTGAGCGCCGGCGCGGGCTTTCACGAGGGGAACTTTGCGCCTTCCGGTACTGCCTTCGTCGACATCCGCTCCACGCGCATGGACCCGCCGGAGGATGATCTGTGCCTGACCGCGGGCAGGTGCAGCCCCTTCTGGCAGACGCACGCGCTCGACGCGTATGGATTGCGCGCGCCCGAGCAGCTCGAAGTGAAGGCGCACGACGGCACCACGCTCTATGCCACGCTGCTTTTGCCGCACGATGCTACGGCCAGGGCAAGCGTGCCGCTGATCGTGAACCCTTATGGCGGGCCCGGGCCGCAGACCGTGGCCAATCGCTGGAACGACGCGCTGCTGTTTGACGAGCTGCTCGCCGAACGCGGTTTCGCCGTGCTGCACGCCGACAATCGCGGCACGGGCATGCGCGGGCGCGCGTTTGCGCAGGCCGCCTACCATGATTTCGGCCCCATCCAGCTCGAGGATCAGCTCACGGCCGTGGACGCCGTGCTTGCCCAAGTTCCGCAACTCGATCCCAAGCGCCTGGGCTGTTGGGGCTGGAGCTGGGGCGGCCACTTCACTCTCTACGCCATGACGCACTCGGACCGCTTCAAGGCCGGCGTTTCCGTGGCCCCGGTGACCGACTGGCGCGACTACGACTCGGTTTACACCGAGCGCTACATGGGACTACCGGACCAGAACGCGGATGGCTATCACGATGATTCCGTGGTGAACTCCGCCGCGAATTTGAAGGGGCGGCTGCTGCTGGCGCACGGAACCGCCGACGACAACGTGCACATCGAAAACACGGTGCAGTTTGTGCAGCAGCTCATCGAGGCGGGCATTCCCTACGATCTCGAAATCTACCCGCGCAAGACGCACTCGATCAGCGGCCCCGATGTGAGGACGTACCTGTACAACAGGATTCTGGCGCAATTTGAACGGTATCTGATGCCGGCGGGCGAATAAGCGGCGGGCGGCGCGCCTCAGACCTCGTGGCGCTTGAAAAGATCGTCCTTTTCGCGGCAGCCGCAATCGGAGCACTCAAGGCAGCACACCAGCAGCACCGCGACACCCACCGTGATGAGGACGGCGAGGATGTTTCCGTTGACTCCGAGCCAGTGCATCAGTGTGCTCATCGCGAGGACCATGCCGAGGTGAATGCATTCCCATCATAACCGGAATTTTTGAAAAAGCACCTCGTTACCTTCGACGCAATGTGCGTTGTACTGGTTGATTGGCGCTGATTCCACAGGGTTTCCCTCAAAGAAAAACGGCAAAAAGAAATCGCAGGATTGCCTTCGCGGGGAGTGAATTGCTGGCCGATTTCCGGCGGATTGTATCCTGGCGCGATCGGTGCCCGGCGCGTCGGCTCCCTTTCGAACCCGCACCGCGAACAAAAGCCGGTTCGTGGAGGCGCCGGGCTCTGCGCTGCATTCCGTACCGGGCCTCCCTATCCTCTCTCTGAACTTTTTCCGCGTTCTCGCGTAAATCTCTGCATCCTGCGCCGCGCACGCATGCGGATAAGAAAGTAGAAGCGATCCCGATGGCCCGCGACTGGCAGCCGGACTTCGATCAACTCATTGACGAGCACCAGTCGATGGTCTACTCGCTCGCTCTCCGCATAACCGGCGATCGCGGGCTGGCAGAAGAGATCGCGCAGGACGTTTTTCTGGAATTCGACAAGCACCTGGGGCGGATCCAGAATCCGCTGCATGCCTGCTTCTGGCTGCGGCGCGTGGCTGTGAGCCGCGCGGCCGATGCATTGCGGCGGCGCAGGGTGCGCGGCGTGGATTTGTGGGTTGAACTCGAAGAAAGCCACGGCGTGCGGGAGGAGGAAAAAAACTCGCCGCTGGCGGCGCGCCTGGAACAGTTGATGGCCACGCTGCCCGGCCCGCAGCGCGCGGCGTTGGTTCTGCGTTACCAGGAGGACCTGACGCCGGAGGAGATCGCCGCCACGCTGGATGCGCCGCTGGCCACGGTGAAGAGCAATTTGCAACGCGGGCTCAAGCTGTTGCGGGCCAAAGCGGAGAACCATTTGAAGGAGTTCATACGTGGGACCTGAGACGACGAACGATTGGGGACCCGACCCAAGCGGCGATTTTGAGCGCGAACTGCGCCAGGCGCTCGAGCGCCGGCCGGCGCCGCCCAGTCTGAAGGGAAAAATCCTCGAGCGCAGGCGCCGGCAGAACACGGAGCGGCTGCGTCATCGCGTGGTCTGGTTCGAGCGGCTCGCAGCATGCCTAGTGTTTGCCGGCGTGCTGGGCGGAGCATTTGCGTGGCACAGCGCTGCGGAGCGGCGCAAAGGCGAGCAGGCGCGCGCGCAGGTGTTCACGGCGCTGCGCATCGCCAGCCATGCGCTGAGCGCGATGAACGCGCAGCTTGCGAATCGGGAGCAGGATACAAAATGACTAAATTCGAAATGACCAGGAGACCGTCCGCCATGAGGAAGGTTTTTTTCGCGCTGGCGCCGGCAGTGATGGCGCTCGCCGTTCCGGTGCTGGCGCAGACGGCGTCCGCGCCTTCGCCCTTTCCGCTGGAACCCGCGGTCGAAAGGGAGCTGGCCGCCAAGGCCTCCGACGTGACCGAGGTGACGCTGGGCAAGAACATGCTCGGCTTCGCGGCCAAGTTCATGGACGACAAGGATGCCGACGATGCCGCGACGCGCCAGCTCGTCCAGGGGCTGGATGGGATTTACGTGCGCGACTACGAGTTCGACAAAGAGGGCGAGTACTCGGCCGAAGACGTGGACAAGCTGCGCCAGTCTTTTGAGACCGGCGAGTGGACGCCCATTGTGCGCGAGCGGGAGAAGAAGAGCGGCGAAGCGACGGACGTGATGGTCAAGATGGTCAACGGCGAGTCGCACGGCATGTTCATTCTTTCGGCCGAGCCCAGGGAGCTGAGCGTCGTGCTGATCCTGGGACCCATTCGCATGGACCAGCTGGGCGCGCTCAAGGGGCTCGGCGGCCTGGGCGCGCTGGGCGATGTGGAAACGAACGTGAAGGAGAAAGACAAGACGGACACGAAGCCTCCGAAAGGCGGCACGCAATGAGGGGCATGGTAGGGACCATCTGAAAGCCGCATCTATGCAGTCCGGTTCTAGACTGTCCTGGTGGATGGTTTGGCCTCATCGCAGCCCCGGAAGTATCGCGGGCGGATTGCACCCTCGCCTACCGGCTATCTGCACGTGGGGCATGCGCGGACCTTCTGCACTGCGTGGCAACGGGCGCGCGAGGCCGGCGGCGCGCTGGTGCTGCGCGTGGAGGATCTCGACTCCGAGCGCAGCCGCACCGTCTACGCCGAGGCGGCCGTCGATGATCTGCGCTGGCTGGGAATCGACTGGCAGGAGGGTCCGGACAAAGGAGGACCGTATGCCCCCTACGCGCAGAGCGAGCGCGGCGCGCTCTATCGCGCGGCGTGGCGCACGCTCATCGAGCGCGGTTTTCTCTTTCCCTGCCGCTGCTCGCGCAGGGACCTGGCCGGCGCGGCCTCGGCTCCGCATGAAGGCGATGCGGACGGCGAGCCGGGCGGCGAGGCGCTGTATCCGGGAACGTGCCGTCCACCCCTGCCATTGCATGGAGCGGGTCTTGGGACGGACGATTCGGCTGGCGGCGTCAACTGGCGCTTTCGCGTGCCGAATGGCGAGACCATCGAGTTTGAGGACGCGAACCTCGGTCCGCAGAGGTTCGTGGCCGGCGTGGACTTCGGCGATTTCCTCGTCTGGCGGAGAGATGGCACTGCCAGTTATCAGCTTGCGTGCGTGGTCGACGACGCCGCCATGGGCATCACCGAGGTGGTACGCGGCGCCGACCTGCTCAAATCCACCGCGCGGCAGATTCTGCTCAATCGCGCGCTCGGCCACGCGAATCCTGCCTGGTTCCACTGCGCGCTGGTGCTCGATCGCGAGGGGCACCGCCTGGCCAAGCGCCATGACGCTTTGAGCGTGCGCACGCTGCGGGAGCGCGGGCTTACGCCGGACGAAGTTTTTTCCGGCCCATGGCCGAGCGAACCCTGAAGCGCGCCGGCCTCTGCGGCACCGCACCTGGCGGGGGCGAATGCCTTAGCTGCGGCGGATAAATGTCCCGTTCTGCAGCTCGCTCATGGCCTGGCGCAGCTCCGCCTGGGTATTCATGACAATGGGACCGTACCAGGCCACCGGTTCTTCGAGCGGCTTGCCGCTGACGAGGAGGAAGCGAATGCCTTCAGGCCCGGCCTGGACCACGATCTCATCGCCGCGGTCAAAAAGCACGAGCGAGTGGTTTTTCGCGTCGTAGACCGGCTGCGCATTGGGATCGACGGCTGACTCGGTCAGCACCGCCTGCGGTTCGGAGGCGTCGCGGAAGGTGCCCGCGCCGGCGAAGACGTAGGCAAAAGCATTGCGCGTCGTCTCCACCTGGATGCGCTTGCGCCGGTTCGGCGGCACGGAGATGTCCACGTAGCGCGCATCCACTCCCATTCCTGTGGCCACGCCTTCGACCGGCCCTTTCCTGCCCCAGAACTCGCCGCAGATGATGCGCGCCCTGGTTCCGTCGTCTTCGGTCACTTCGGGGATGGCGCCGGAAGCAATGTCCTGGTAGCGGGGAGCGGTCATTTTCAGCGATGCAGGCAGGTTGGCCCAGAGCTGGAAGCCATGCATGCGGCCGTGCTCGTCGCCCTTGGGCATCTCCTGGTGCAGGATGCCGCTGCCGGCGGTCATCCACTGCACGTCGCCCGCCGTCATGCGGCCCTTGTTGCCCAGGCTGTCGCCGTGGTTCACCTCGCCGGCCAGAACGTAAGTGATGGTCTCGATGCCGCGGTGCGGGTGCCAGGGGAAACCGGCAAGATAATC
>JASHUF010000324.1 GCA_030040175.1 Acidobacteriaceae bacterium | reverse complement strand
CGTAACCCCTAATCTATGCACGCTTTTCTTATCTCCATTCTAGCTTTCGTCATTCTCATCAGCATCATGGTGGTGGTCCACGAACTGGGCCATTTCATCGTGGCCAAGCTCTGCGGCGTGCGTGTCGAGCGGTTTTCCCTCGGTTTCCCTCCGCGCCTCTTCGGCGTAAAAATCGGAGATACCGACTACTGCGTCTCTGCAACTCTCGCCGGCGGCTACGTCAAGATGACGGGCGAGGACATGCCTGGCGAGAACATGTCCATTCAGGGAGCCGATCCCGGCCAGATCGAAGCGCAGAAGGCCGATCCGGGCGCGCTCACCTCGCACCCGCGCTGGCAGCGTATCCTCATCGGCCTGGCCGGTCCGGTGGCCAACCTCATCCTCGCCTTCGCACTCATGTTCGTGTACTACGCCTGGATCAACGAGGTTCCCTCCGTCCAGGTCAACAGCACCACCGTGGATTGGGTAGTTCCCGACTCGCCCGCCGCGCAGGCCGGTATCGAGACCGGCGACATCATCCGCCGCTTCGACAATGTGAACAATCCCGATTGGGACCTGATCTATGCCCACTCCGAGCTCAACGCCAGCCAGCCCGTCCCGGTAACCGTCCAGCGCGGCGGTGAATCTCTCGCGCTCACGCTGCACGTTCCCGCGGCCGCCCGGGGCGAAGACTTCGACCTGAGCGAAGAGGGCATTCTGCCGCAGTTCCTGCCCGGGCCCATCCAGGTGGATGAAGTGGAACCCGACACCCCGGCCGAGCGCGCCGGCCTGCGCGCCGGCGACGCCATTCAAGCCGTCGACGGGCATGCCTTCCATTACGTCCAGACCCTGCTCGCGTACATGCGCTATGGGCAGGGCAAGCCGCTCGACCTTACCGTGCTGCGCAACGGCCAGACGCTGCACCTCGTCGCCCAGCCCGCCAAGCTCGATGCCGACTGGAAGCTCGGCTTCGTCGCTGTTCTCCCTCCCTTTCGCAATCAGCCGCTGCCCGCGGCTAAAGCCGCAACCAGAGCCGCCCAGTTCTGCAAGGAGAACTCGACCCTGGTGGTTGAAGTGCTGAAGCGGCTCTTCACCCGCCGCTTCTCCGTTTCGCAGCTCAACGGGCCGGTGGGCATCGCCCGCATGGCCGGCCAGGCCGCGCAGATGAACGGCTGGGAACCTAAGTTCGATCTCGGCGCTGAGATCAGCCTGCAGCTCGGCATGCTCAACCTTCTTCCCTTCCCCATCCTCGACGGTGGCATGATCCTTTTTCTTATTATCGAGAGCGCCCTGCGCCACGACATCAACCTGGCCATCAAGGAGCGCATCTACCAGGCCGCCTTCGTGGTGCTGATGATGTTCTTCGTCTTCATCATCTTCAGCGACGTGACCAAGCTGCCCATGTTCACGCACGTCAAGCCGTGAGAAGCGGGGTTCAGGGGTCAGGGATCAGCTTTTTCGTGAGCGAATTTGATTAAGAAATGAATACTGGCCGCTGATCGCTGGCCCCTGCTCCTTGTTGCCTGAAACCTGAAACCTGACCCCTGAAACCTGACCCCTGCGGAGAGCCCATGCCCGTCACCACCAAGCTGCGCGTACGCTATGCGGAGACCGACCAGATGAGCATCGTGTACTACGCCAACTATCTGGTCTGGTTTGAAATCGGCCGCGTGGAGCTGCTCCGCTCGCTCGGCCTGGCCTACAGCCAGCTCGAAAGCGACCACCGGCTCATCCTCCCCGTGGTCGATGCGCACTGCCGCTACCGCGCGCCCGCGCGCTACGACGACGAAATCCTGATTGAAGCCTGGCCCTCGCTGGTGCGCGAGTCGGTGGTGCGCTTCGGCTACCGGATCTTCCGCAATGCAAACCAAAAAGGAAAACAGCGTGAGCTGCTGGCCGAAGGCGAAACCGCGCATGTGGTCTGCGACGAAAAACTCGAGCGCAAGCCGCTGCCGCCCGCGTACCGCGTGGCGCTTAAGACGCTCATGAAAAAGGAATCCGTCAGTCCGGCGCGGAAGGCTCAGCGCAGGACCACGGCCAGCGCAAAGCCATCGTAGCCCTTCACGCCCACGTTCTGCATCACGGTCGCGCTCAGCCGCGGCTCGGCGGCCATCATCTCCGTCATGCGCCGCGTGCCCTGGATATCTTTGTCCCTGCTCTTCGCATTCACCACCTTACCGTCGCGCACCACGTTGTCCACGAAGATCGCCGTACCCGGACGCGCCAGCTTGAGCGCCCACCGAAGATACTGCGGATTGTTCTCCTTATCGGCGTCGATAAAGATGAAGTCGAACGGCCCCACGCCTTGCGCAACCAGAGCGGCCAGCAGATCGAGCGCGTGACCCACGCGCAGATCCACACGCTTGAGCAGTCCCGCGTTCCTGAGATTCGCCCGCGCCACCTCGGCGTGCTTCGGCTCATATTCGAGCGTCACGATGCGCCCGCCCTTGGGCAATGCCCGCGCGATCCAGAGGGTGGAGTAGCCGCCCAGCGTGCCGATCTCAAGCACCTTCTTTGCGCGCGCCATGAGCACCAGTAGATGCAGAAACTTTCCCTGCAGCGGCGAGACGTCGATGGCGGGCAATCGCGCGGCGCGATTGGCCCTGAGTGCTGCCTCAAGATCGGCGTCGGCAGCGACGAGCAGATCGCCAAAGTAGCGATCGACCGCCTTCCACTTCGGCTGCGCGAGCTTGAGATTTTGACGGATGGTAATCGGAGGTTTCCGATTCCCGTCTTTAGCGCGCGCCATTTATTTCTCCCGCGCGACAACGAAATCCGGCACCCAGAGCAGGGCGCGCTTGAAGTCCGTGTCCGCCAGAGGAACGAGCGCCTGGCGCGACTGCTCCGCGTAGCGGTACGCGGCAGACATGGCATATTCCACTGATCCGTTGCGCGCCAGGATCTCCTGAATCTGCAACCGGCCCACGTATTCAAAGCTGCGATCGTCGAGCACGCGCTGAATCGCCTTGCGGTCCGCGGCCGTTCCGTGATCGTAGCTGTGGATCACGGCCAGCGTTGCCTTGCCCTCGCGCAAGTCGCTCGCCACCGGCTTGCCCAGCACCTCTTCCGTCGCGGTCAGGTCGAGCACATCGTCCACGATCTGGAACGCGAGGCCCACGGCGCGGCCGTAGGCGGCCAGGCTCGCTTCTTCGGACTCGGTGGCCTGCGCGAGCACCGCGCCCAGGCGCATGGAAATCGAGAACAGGCACGCTGTCTTGCGGAAGATCAGGTCGTAATACTCGGCCTCGGAGACGGCCTTGCCCAGCTTCTGAATCTGCAGCAGCTCGCCTTCGACCATCTGTTGCGTGAGCCCGATCAGCAGGTCGAGCACGCGCAGATTCCTCTCCTCGAGCGCCACCTTGAAGGCCTGCATGTACAGCCAGTCGCCGGCCAGCACGCATTTCTCGTTGCCCCAGGTCGTGTTCGCGCTCGGCCGCCCGCGGCGCGTTTCGGCGCCGTCGATGATGTCGTCGTGCACCAGCGTGGCCGTATGCACCATCTCCACCACCGCGCCCAGCCGGATGGCTCCCTGCCCCGTGTAGTCGAGCTGGTGCGCGGCCAGCAGCAGCAGCGACGGGCGAATGCGCTTGCCCCCGCCCTCGCGCAGGTACTCGGCAATCTCCGTGATGGTGCTCACGCTTGAGGCCGCATCGCGCCCCAGCTCCTGCTCCACGGCGACAAGGTCCTCCCGCAGCAGCTCAAAGACTTCTTTCGCCGTGGCTATGGTCAGTGTGCTCAAATCGCCCCGCTTCGAATCGTTGAACTGCCACTCTACTGGGTGCCGCATCCTGGCCGCGCTCTTTGCGGTTAGGGTGGGAAAGGGTCTTCCCTCAATTCGTCCGGTAATTCGTAAACTGCAACTCGACTCCCAAATCCCTGCCGCGCAGCATGGCGATAATCGATTGCAGCTCGTCGCGGTCTTTGCTGGAGACGCGCACGGTATCGCCCTGGATGCTGGCCTGCGCCTTCTTCTTCGCGTCCTTGATCAGCTTCACAATCTCCTTGGCCCGCTCGATGGGAATGCCCTGCTGCAGGCTGATCTTCTGCCGCACGCTCTGGCCGGCCGCCTGCTCCACCTTGCCATAAGTAAGATTCTTGAGCGAGACGCCCCGTTTTACCAGTTTCTGCCCCAGGATGTCCTTGACCGCTTCCAGCTTGTACTCGTTGGCCGAGGCCAGTTGAATGGCGTCGCTGCCTTCGAGCCGGACTTCGGAGTGCGAATCCTTCAGATCGAAGCGCTGGCGAACCTCCTTGAGCGCCTGGTCGATGGCATTGCGCACCTCCTGCAAATCCACCTTGCTCACGATATCGAACGAATTGTCCTGTGCCATGGCGCGTTCCTCTGCACGGGAAAAGGTTTGCAACCCGCAGTACCAGTTTCACATAGCAGGCGGGAGGTGAAACAGGCGGAAAAAGTTTTTCGTGGTTACCCGCCCGATTTCATCCGCGCTCACGCCAACCAGTTCGGCAAGAACAGCGGCGGTCTCCGTGACCATGGCCGGCTCGTTGCGCTTGCCGCGATGCGGCCCCGGCGCCAGCCACGGCGCGTCGGTTTCCACGAGCAGCCCATCCAGCGGCACGCGCGCAGCCACGCCGCGCAGCGGCTGCGCCTTGGCGTAGGTGAGATTGCCGGCAAAGGAGATGAGAAAGCCCATATCCAGCGAGCGCCGCGCCTGTTCCCAGCCGCCACCGAAGCAGTGCATGATGCCGCCCAGACCCGTTCCCCGCCAAAACTCCTCCAGGACCAGGAAGAGATTATCCCACGCGTCGCTGGACTCATTGGTTCCCCGGCAGTGGATGGCAATCGGGCGCTTGCGCGCCGCGGCAATTTCGAGCTGGCGGACCAATCCCTCGCGCTGCACCTCGTGCGCCGCGCCCTGGTGATAGTAGTCCAGGCCAATCTCCCCGCACGCGATGACCTCCGGCTCCGACAGCAATCGCTCCAGCTTGGCCAGCACCGCGTCGTCGATCTCCGAAGCGTTGTGCGGATACACGCCTGCGCTGGCGTAGAGACGCGGCATGCCCGGCTTGCCGTTGAACTCGCGGCAGATTTCGAGCGCCTGCCCCATCTCCGCCGGGCCCTCGCCGATGCCGATGGAAAGCACCGCCCCCACGCCTGCCTGCTGCGCGCGCGCGAGCATGGCGGCGCGATCTTCCGCGTAGCGCGGGCTGTCGAGATGGGCGTGGGAGTCGACGAGCAAGCGGCGCCTCTGAGGAGAGAGTTCAATTCACCGGTTCAGGATGGAGAACTTCCAGATCAAGATGTTCCTCGAAGGGATCGAAATCCCGGTCGTTGTGGAGCAGCTCAAACCGCTGATGAATGCAAAAGGTAGCATTGATGCAATCGATGGTGTTGCGGATGGTGATGCCGAGATGACGCAAGGCTCGATAATTGTACGCCGATCGAACCGCAAGCTCGCGGCTTCCAATCTCGAAGACGGCAAGGCGCCCCAGAACACCAAGCGTCTGGGCAAACTGATCTTCCCGGCGAATGCCCTGCAGAACCTCGGTCAAAATAAGTGTCGTGATGCCGATACGCCGGCGGCCCAGGTTCTGCTCCAGCCAGTTTGTCTCCGGGGTCGTGCGATCTGCAAGATAGTCGATGAGGACGGAAGAGTCGACGATGACCACCGATCGGCTTTTTTTTGCGTGCGTCCTTGCCGTCATGGGCCGAATGCTTCTAGGCAATCTTCCGCGCGTCTGAACCTGTCTTGCGATTCTCAGCCTCACGTTTGGCCGGAGCTTCCTTGCCGGACGCAAACCAGTCGTCATCGTGGCCGCGCCAGGCGATTTTGCCGCGGAGCTTCCGCAGGGATTGCTGGCCGTCAATCTCAAGCGTCCGGCGAAGCGCCTTTTCGACGGCCGCTCTCTTGGTTGTGACTCCCAGCGCCTTCATCGCTTGCTTCATTAACTTATCGTCGATGTCGATATTGGTCCGCATGCTCGCGCTCGCGATGTGTAAGCATAGCACATTTTATGTGTATAAAGCAGCCATGGCGCGAGAAGAACGCCTTCCTGAACCGGCTACTTCAGCCGCGCGCCCAGCGGCACCTCTTCGAGAAACCCGGCCAGCACCGGCGCGCCGCCCTCGAGCGACGCCGCCAGCAGCATGCCGTTCGAATCCAGTCCCCGCATCTTGCGCGGCGCCAGATTGGCGACGATCACGATCTTGCGCCCGACGAGCTTTTCCGGCTCATAGTGCTGCGCGATGCCGGCCAGAATCTGCCGTTTCTCGTAGCCCAGATCGACTTCGAGGCGCAGCAGCTTGTCGGCTTTGGGCACGCGCTCAGCCACCAGAATCTGCGCCACGCGCAAATCGACCTTGGCGAAATCGTCGATGGAGATGTGCCCGTCCGGGCTGGCGTTTGACTGCGCAGGCGCAGCAGCCGGTGCAGCGCTTGCCGGGCTTGCAGCTTGCGGGGCCGCGGCAACGGGCGCTTCCGCAGCAGCCGGCTTGGTTTCTTCCTGCGCAGCCGGAGTCGTCCGCGCCGAACCTGCGCTTGCCGGCTGTGCAGCCGCCAGGGGCCTCTTGTCCTCAGCCTCGCCCCGGCTTGCGGCCCCAGCGGCGCTCTTGCTGTTCTCGTCCTCAAGATTCTGCATACGCTCGATTGCATCCTTCTCCGCGCGGGGAAACAGCGGCGCCGGCTCGCCGAAGCGCGTCCCGGCCTTCACGCCGCCCCACGCGAGGTCCTTCAAAAATCCCTTCTTCGCAGCGTCGCCGATTTCGCCCTGGCCCAGTTGCCGCCAGACTTTGGCTGCCGCGTCAGGCAACACCGGATACGCGAGCGCCGTGATCACGCGAATGGCCTCGGCCGCCGTCGCCAGCACGCGCGCCTGCAGCTTTTCGTGCTCCGCGTCGCTGCGCTCGGCCGGCTTTTTCCAGGGCGCATTGGCCGTCAGGTAGCCGTCTGTCTCGGCCACCAGGTCCCACACGCTTTTGAGCGCATCAGAAAAATTGAGCGCATCGAACACCGGCCCGAAATCCGCAAGCACGCGCTCTGCGCCCTGGCGCAGCGCCGTCTCCGCG
>JASHUF010000323.1 GCA_030040175.1 Acidobacteriaceae bacterium | reverse complement strand
GCGCGATGACGGGCGCGGCGCTCATGGCACTGCACTATGCGCCCCACTGGAAGCTAACGCCCGATCCAGCGGCGAAGCTCGGGGTCTTCTGTACCAATGCCGCCGTGCGCAGCCCGCTCGCGAATATCGCCAGCGAGATCATCGGAACCATGATGCTGGTGGTGGTGGCCACGGCGATCTATTCGCACGGCGTGGCCGCGGACGCTTCCCCTTCGGGAATAGGGCCTGCTGCCGGTGTGGGGCCGTGGCTGGTGGGCAGCCTGGTGTGGGGCATCGGGCTTTCGCTTGGAGGAACAACGGGCTACGCCATCAATCCGGCGCGCGACCTGGGTCCGCGGCTGACACACGCGTTGCTGCCGATTCCAGGCAAGGGCGGGTCCAACTGGAAGTACGCGCCCATTCCCATCCTGGGCGATCTGGCCGGCGGCGCGCTTGCCGGGGTGCTGGTGCATTTCGCGCGGTTGTGAAGGGCAGGGATCATGGATCAGGGAACAGAGAATAGTTGCATGGCGGAGAGAGTGCTTCAGATCGATGCGCGGGACAATGTGGCGGTGGCGCTCGAAGCGCTGGCAGCGGGCACGGAGGTGCGCGTGGGAGGAGCCGTGTGCCGCGCCGCCGAAACCATTCCCGCCAAGCAGAAGATGGCGCTCGCCGATCTGAGGCCCGGCGACCGGATTGTGATGTACGGGATGGTCGTGGGCGAAGCGACCGAAGCGATTCAACGCGGAGGGCTGCTGACCACGCGCAACATCCGGCATCAGGCGGGCGAGTACTCAACGGCGCGGCGCCCGGAGGCCATTGCCACGCCGGATGCGGCAGCGTGGAAGACGCGCACCTTCCTGGGTTTTCATCGCGCCGGCGGGCAGGTGGGTACGCGCAACTACTGGATCGTGCTGCCCTTGGTCTTCTGCGAGAACCGCAACGTGGAGCAGATGCGCGAGGCGCTCGAAGAAGAGCTGGGCTACGGGCGCGCGAACAACCGCTACCGGCAGCATGTGCGGCGGCGGCTTGCGGAGCGCGGCAGAGGCGAAACGGAGACATCGTTTTCCACCCTTTCCGCGCTCTCTGCGGAGGGCATGGAACAACCGGCAGAGTCGTCAGAGCGCGAAACTGTACCGATTTTTCCGCGCGTGGATGGCGTGCGCTTCCTGACGCATCAGCTTGGTTGCGGAGGCACGCGGCAGGATGCGCGGGCGCTGTGCGGATTGCTGGCCGGCTACATTCATCATCCCAACGTGGCCGGGGCCACGGTGCTGAGCCTGGGCTGCCAGAATGCGCAGGTGAGCCTGCTGATGGAGGAGCTGCGCGCGCGTGACGCGGAGCGGCGCAAGCCGGTGCTGGTTTTTGAGCAACAGAAAGCCGGGCACGAGACGGCGCTGCTCGAACGGGCGCTCGATGAGACGCTGGCCGGCCTGGCGGAGGCGGATCGAGCGCGGCGCGCGCCGGCGCCCCTCGCAGCGTTGACGGTGGGCCTGCAGTGCGGCGGGTCGGATGGGTTCAGCGGCATTTCTGCGAATCCCGCCGTGGGTTACGTTTCGGATCTGGTCGTGGGCGCGGGCGGGAGGACCATGCTGAGCGAATTTCCCGAGCTGCACGGCGTGGAGCAGGAGCTGATCAACCGCTGCGCGAGCGATGCGCTCGCCGAACGGTTTGCCGGCCTGATGCAGGCCTATGCGGCGCGGGCGCGCGCAGTCGACTCGGACTTCGCCTTCAATCCTTCGCCGGGCAACATTCGCGACGGGTTACTGACCGACGCCATGAAATCGGCGGGTGCGGCGCGCAAGGGCGGCGTTGGGCCGGTGAGCGACGTGATCGATTATCCCGAGTACGTGCGCACACCGGGGCTTACGCTCCAATGCACGCCGGGCAACGACGTGGAGAGCGTGACCGCGCAGGTGGGCGCGGGCTGCTCGCTGGTGCTGTTTACCACCGGGCTGGGCACGCCCACGGGCAACCCCATTGCGCCGGTGGTGAAGATTTCCACCAATTCGAATCTCGCCGGGCGCATGGGCGACATCCTCGACTTTGACGCGGGCGGCATTGTGCGCGGGGAGACCACGGTGGAGGCCTGCGCGGAAAAGCTGCTCGAGCTTTCGATTGCAGTGGCGAGCGGCACGCGGAGAACCAAAGCCGAGGAACGCGGCCAGGTGGATTTCATTCCCTGGAAGCGGGGCGTGTCGCTCTAACGCATTTTCTGAGTAGCTGTATCCCGAAGACGGAAGGCAGAGTCGACGCGACCAACAGGGAGCGGCGACCTTACGAGGAAATGAAAAGGACACAGTAACTCAGAAAATGCCGTAGCTCATTCAAGATACGAAGCTACCACGGCGAGCGCGGCGATGGCTGCGGTCTCCGCGCGCAGAATGCGCGGCCCAAGCGAGACCGCGCGCCAGCCGTTGGCGTCGAAGAGCGCTTCTTCCGCAGGCGCCCATCCGCCTTCGGGGCCGAGCGCCAGCTCAAGCGCAGGCATCCGCGTGCCGGACGCAGTGATCGCTTCTTGGAGCGCGTGGCGCAGCGTGGTGGTGCGCTCCTGCTCGGCGAGCACCAGGCGCACAGTACCGGTTGCCGACGCGGCGCGCACGCGTTCGGCAAGCGGCACGGGATCGTGAATGACGGGCACATCGCTGCGGCGCGCCTGCTGCGCGGCCTCTTTGGCAATGCGGCGCCAGCGCTCCGTGCGCTTCGCCGCGTTTTGGGCGAGATGCTTCTCCGTGCGCCGCGCAAGCATGGGCGCAATGGCGGCCACGCCCAGCTCGGCGGCCTTCTCGATGGCCCATTCCATGCGATCGAACTTGTAGACGGCGAGGGCGAGCGTGACCGGCAGGGCCGGATCGGCCTCGAGCTCGGCGAGGAGCGTGAAGCGGACTTCGCTCGCATCTCCCGCCGGCGAAACGGAAGCGACCTCGGCGCGATAGACGCGTCCGCCGGCGACGACGTCGGCCGTCATGCCCTCTTGCGCGCGCAGAACGCGGGCCAGGCGCTCGGCCTGCGCTCCCACTAAAGTGGCAGACGTCTCATCCCAGGTTTCGGCGATCCAGCGGCGGCGCGTCACTCAAAATTCCTCCGGCGCAGGTCCTGCGAGCGCCTCCCGAGGGCCGGCAGAAGAGGCTGCACGGCGTGCGCGAGGCATGGCCGGGAGGCGAAACCTCCCGCTTCCATTCTTGCATTTTCAAGAGAGGCGAAGGCCGAGGGCAGGCGGCATAGGTAGGAAAGGGGCGCACGCCAGGTGGAGGGAGTCGCAAATACCCGCATAAACACTAAGGGGAACGCCTTCAAGCGTCCCCCTCAAGTGTTGCCTTTTTTCTGTTGGTCAATCCGCTACTTTTTCTTCGCGGCCTTCTTGGCTGACTTCTTGGCCGCCTTCTTCGCGGGTTTCTTGGCTGCTTTCTTTGTTGCCATTTGCCTATTCTCCCTTTTCGATGGGTTGCATCGA
>JASHUF010000322.1 GCA_030040175.1 Acidobacteriaceae bacterium | reverse complement strand
CCGCCGTGGACGGCCAGCGTGGCAAACTGCTGGGGGGTGGGCTCAGGCATGAGGGGCTCCTCCGCTTGGAATGGTTGCACAAGTTGGGGTCAAAGGGGAACGGCGCGGGCGGCGGCGCAAATTAAAAACGGCCCGCATCCTGATGAGGACCCGGGCCGCTCGGCTTCGAAGATCGGTTGCGCTTAACGCATTCGCCGCTCAAAGAGCACACGGACGGGTCCAGCTGGCATACACATAGCCATGGCGGCCGTTCCGGGCTCCCGCGAGATAGGCATGAGGGTAGTATCGACGGATGAAGGGTCTCCTGTCAAACGATTGAGTCCATGACCCGCCCTCAGGCAAATTCGATCGCCGTCAACGGGCGCTCACCGCATAGACGGTGGTGTGGGAAGGCAGCAATGCGCCGACGATCGAGCCGATCAAGCCGCCTCCGAGAGCCCCAATCGCGGCGACGTCCCCCGTGCTGATGATGTTAAAGCCTTTGCTGTTCGACTTTCCCACAAATGCGCCGACAATGGCCCCGCCGCCGGCGCCCACACCCCCGAAGACGAGGGTATTGCGCAAGCGGTGCGTGTTTTTCATGAGCTTCACGCTGCGGACATCCTGCTTCTGCACGCTCACATCGCCTGAAGCATCCTTGATGGAAATTGCGGAGTCAGAGACACTCTCAAAGACCCCGGTGAGTTTCTTCGAGTTCATTTCGACGATCTGGATGGTCTCGCCGGCGCGCAGTCCGTTCAGATTCGTCCATGACGATTGACCAGATTGCGCAACCGAGGCACAGGGAATTCCCAGGAGACAAAGCCAGAGCAGCCTCCTTTGCATACGTTGACCTCCACGCAGGGGACCCGTTGCCCCGTACTATATCGAGCCGGCGCGCGGTTGCGCAATTTCGAGGAAGTGCACTTGCGGCGCCATTCGGGCCGGTACCGTGCAATCTGAACCGAAGCTGAATGACGCTGGGTCAGCCGATGCGATCGACGCGCGGATTCCATTGGAAGCCTGTTATTCCTCGGCCTTCCACAGGTAGGCGCCGGGCTGGGGAAGGCCGACGTGGGCGAGCACGCGGCAGACGAATTGCCGGGCCATCTCCGTGGTGTGGAGGGGATGGTTGTAAAAGGCGGGGATCACGGGGAAGATGGTCGCGCCGGCTTCGGCGGCAAGGGTCATGTTGCGCAGGTGGATGCGGTTGAAGGGCGTCTCGCGCACGCAGAGCAGGAGCGGGCGGCGCTCCTTGAGGGTGACGTCGGCGGCTCGGGCAATGAGCGAGTTGGCGAGACCATGGGCAATGGCCGCGAGCGTGCCCATGGAGCAGGGCAAAATAATCATGCCATCGGAGGGATGGCTGCCGGAGGCGATCGACGCGCCGACGTCCGCATCAGAGAGCTGGATGGTTTTTGCGGGTTTTGCGCCGAGGAGTTTCTCGATGAGATCGTTGCGTCCGGAGAGGCCGAGTTCTTCAGCGAGCACGCGCAGCGCGTTTTCCGAGGCGGCGAAATGGACGCGCGTGACGCGGTCGTCGGCTTCGAGGGCGAGGAGCATTTGTTGCGCGAGGAGCGCGCCCGAGGCGCCGGTGATGGCGAGGGTCAAGTGCAAGCTGTTAGCTCCTAGCTGCCACCATTTTGATGTCCTTGGCAAAGCATACAATCCTGGCCTATCCATTCCGTTGAGCGGTTCTCTGCGCGCAAGTTCGCCCCGGATCGAGGCCGTTGCACTACTCCTGTTGCGATAAATCGACCCATCCACCGGAGCGAACGCGCCGGAGGCGCAACGGTTAATAGCCCCGCGCTTCAGCGCGGGGTTTCCCGCAATCGAATGAGCTTCGAGTCCCGTAGGGACGACGCCGGTGACCTTCATCCGAACGCATAGCGTTCGTCGTATTCAATCCCGCAGTTGCGCAGAAGCGCAACGAACTCGTGCTCAAAACCGCGCTTGCTGTGACGTAGTTCCTGATCCTGGATGTATTTTCATACAGCTGATGCATATGATTCTCCCTCCTTCCTGCGACGAATAACGAAAAGCCCTGGCCGCGTGCGACGCCACCGAGATATGCGAAGAACTCGGATTTGCGCGGGGCGGGAATCAGGGAGCGACGGTCCTTGGTGCTGAAGATACAGGGAAGGAAATTGGCCGCGTACGTGTGAGCCATGGAGCACCGTCCCTACGGGACTCCCAGTTTATAACCGCGATCTCACACCCCACGCTGAAGCGCGGGGCTAGTCAACACTGCGCCTACGGCGCGATCTTGGTCCGACGCTCCGTCGGGAATACGATTCGAGTCGATCGGCTTCGAGCCCGCGCGGCGCCTCGCGCGCGAGGAGGACGCCGGAGGCGCCGGTGAGGGCGAGGGTTAAATGCAAGCTTTTAGCTCCTGCGGACTCTCCTGAATCGTGGACATTCCCTGTTTGGTTCCATCGCCCCTACGGGGCTTTCCTCAGATTTGGCGACCCCAACCCAGGATTCCGCTGTGCTTCATCCTGGGCTAACGCTCAGCGCTCCCTACGGGATCTGGTCCCCTGGCAAGTTAGTGACTCCTGTGCGTCAGCCAGAAGGCCAGACCGAGCCCAACCGGCGCGCTTGTCAGCAGGCATGAGAACCAAAAGCCGAGCAAGAAATTCTTCCGGGCTCGCGTTCTGGCTGTTCCTTTGTCCTTTCTTCTTCCGACGAGTTCGACTATCCAGCCAAGTGTGTAACAGACATTCGCCATGAAACCATACATCACGACTGTCAGGCCTGTTTCCAGCTCCGGAGCATTCGGTTGGGCAGCCGGGGCCACATGTTGCGCGAAAATATCCATCGCATAGATCGACGCAATGCCAAGAGCGAGGAGAACTGCGTTGTAGAGCATCCGGCGCAGTTCCCACCAGCGAATGACTTCCCAGGCTGTCATTACAGCGTCAGCTTCCTTCATTTCAGTCGGTTCGCTCTCACAGGCTACTCTCCGAGCACGCGCTTGAAGATCGCATCCACATTGCCAAGCTGTCGCGTGGAATCGAACGTGCGGGCGAGCTTTTCTTCGCTGAGGAGCTTGGTGATCTGCGGGTCGCGAGCGACCTCTTCGCGGAAGTTCAGATCCTCTTGCCAGGCGCGCAGGGCGTGCGACTGCACCAGCCGATAGGCGTCTTCGCGCAGCATGCCGGCTGCGGCAAGGTCGAGTAGAAGCTGGCCGGAGAAGATGAGGCCGCCGGTCGATTCAAGATTCTTTTTCATTCTCTCCGGATACACGAGGAGACGATCAATCAAGTCCGTCGTCTTGGCGAGCAGGTAATCGGCCAGGATGGTCGAGTCGGGGAAGATGACGCGTTCGACGGAGGAGTGCGAGATGTCGCGCTCGTGCCAGAGGGCGATGTTCTCGAGCGCCGCCTGCGCGTTCGAGCGCAGCACGCGGGCGAGGCCGCTGATTTGTTCCGAGGTGATGGGGTTTTTCTTGTGCGGCATGGCGGAGGAGCCTTTCTGCTTCTCGCTGAAGTACTCCTGCGCTTCACGGACTTCCGTGCGTTGCAAGTGGCGGATTTCGACGGCAATCTTGTCGAGCGTGGAACCGAGAATCGCGAGCGTGGCGATGTAAGCGGCGTGGCGGTCGCGCTGGATGACCTGCGTGGCCACGGGCGCGGGCCTGAGGCCGAGGTGCGCGCACACCTTTTCCTCCTGAACTGGATTCAAATGACCGAAGGTGCCCACGGCGCCGGAGAGCTTGCCCACGCGCATGTCTTCGGCGGCCAGGTCAAATCTGGATAAATTTCGCTGCATCTCCGCGTACCAGTTGAGCAGCTTGAGGCCGAAGGTGGTGGGCTCGGCGTGGATGCCGTGGGTGCGGCCGATGGTGGGCGTGTGCTTGAACTCGAGGGCGCGGCGCTTGAGTACGGCCAGGAGCGCGTCGATGCCTTCACGGATGAGATGCGAGGCCTGCTTGACCTGGAGGGCCAGCGCCGTGTCGACGATGTCGTTCGAAGTGAGGCCGTAGTGCAGCCATCTGGATTGCTCGGCGAGGCCCTGCGCCTTGAGGGATTCTGCAACTGCCGTGGTGAAGGCGATGACGTCGTGCTTCACCTCGGCTTCGATTTCGCGGATGCGGTCGACGGAGAAACCGGCCCGGGCAATGGCTTCCGCCGCCGACGCGGGGATGATTCCGTCTTCGGCGAGAACCGCGCTTGCCGCTGTTTCTACCTGGAGCCAGCAGCGGTACTTGTTCTCGTCGATCCAGATGCGGCCCATGGCAGGGCGGGTGTAGCGTTCGATCAACGGTAGCTCCCAGCTTTCAGTTCCCAGTCGTCAGTTTTCTATCCCGGCAGATTGAGCGTTGCGGTTTCCCAGGTCTCAGAAGCGCGACCTCTGCTCCCCGGATCCGGGGGCGCCCGACCATCCGTTCTTGCGCCGTCCCTGCGGGACTTGTTCTTCCTTTGCACCGCTGTCCCCACGCTGAAGCGCGGGGCTAGCTACCACTGCGCCTACGGCGCGGGCACACTGCATTGCGAAGCTCTCAGCTGCAGGGTTTCCGGCCCCCTCCAGATTGTACGAGGGGAGGCCAATTTAGGAGCGAACAATGTGCAGGCGGCGGCGCAGCTCGTCGAGGAGCAGGCCGTGGCCGGGCGCGTAGGGCTGGAACCATTCGCCATCGATGACCAGTTGCGGGATGGCGCGCTTG
>JASHUF010000034.1 GCA_030040175.1 Acidobacteriaceae bacterium | reverse complement strand
TTTCGCGCCCGCACCAGCGCCGATTCCAGCGCGTAAATCTGGCTGATCACGTCCGCCAGATCGGCCATCACTTCCTGCTGCTGGTCGAGCTCCAGCTGGAAGCGCTGGCTGGCCACGCCGGCAGCAAACAGCGCGATCTTGCGTGCCTGGGCCAGCACGCCGGCCTCGCGCGCCAGAGGCTCGTCCTCTTCGCCGGCGGTCTCGAGCTCTGCCGGCTGCATCACCTCATCCATCACGCGGTTGATGGCGGGCAGCAGCGGCAGATTCCCGCTCACCGCCTGCTTCATCAACCATCCGGTGATGATGAGCCGGTTGATCTCGTTTGTCCCTTCGAAGATGCGATTGATACGCGCGTCGCGATACGTCCGCTCGGCCGGATACTCCTCCACGTAGCCGTAGCCGCCCATCGTGGCCACCAGCTCGTCGGCCACAAAGCTGAGCATCTCCGACCCGTACACTTTCAGGATCGAGCACTCCACGGCGTATTCGCCGATGGCCCGCGGCGCATCGATCTTCGTCTTCGCTCCTTCGAGCTTGCCGGCGCGCAGCTCCACGAGACACTGTTCGAGCATCCCCGCCGTGCGGTAGGCCATGCTCTCGGCCCCATAGAGCCGCGCCGCGCTCAGCGCAATTTTTTTCTGGATCAGGCCCATCTCCGCGATCGCCTTGCCGAAGGCCTGCCGCTGCCGGGCGTAGCGGATCATGTCTGCGAGCGCGTGCCGCGCCCCGCCCACGCAGGCCACGCCCAGCTTGAACCGGCCCATGTTGAGCACGTTGAAAGCGATGTGGTGCCCCTTGCCGGCCTCGCCCAGCAGGTTTTCCCTGGGCACCTTGCAATCCTGAAAGACAAGAGCACAGGTCGACGAGCCGCGGATGCCCAGCTTGTGTTCCTCCGCGCCCACGCTCAATCCGGGGGTTTCGCGCTCCACCAGGAACGCGGTGAACTTCTCGCCGTCGATTTTGGCAAACACCGTGTACAGCCCGGCCGTGCCGCCGTTGGTGATCCAGTGCTTTTCGCCGTTCAAAATGTAGCCGGAGCCGTCGGGCGCGAGCGTTGCCCGCGTGCGGATATTCATCGCGTCCGAGCCCGAGCTCGCTTCCGAGAGTCCATAGGCCCCGATCCACTCGCAGGAGGCGAGCTTCGGCAGATAGCGCTGCTTCTGCTCCTCGGTTCCGTACCAGACCAGCGGCAGGGTTCCGATGCCAACGTGCGCGCCGAAGGCCGTGGAAAAACTGGCCAGCACGGAGACGTGGTCGGTAATTACCGTGGCGGTGATCTTGTCCATCTCCAGGCCGCCGTACTCCTCCGGAATATCAACTGCGGTCAACCCCAGTTCCGCCGCCTTGCGCAGCAATTTCGCCATCGCGCCCGGTTCTTTCGCCTCGACGGCCGCGACCGCCGGCACAATCTCCTCGCGGGCAAAGCGCTCCGCCGTCGCAGCAATCTGGCGCTGCTCCTCGCTCAGGTCTTCGGGTGTGAACACCCCGGCCGGCGCGCGGGTGTCGAGGAGAAAGCTGCCGCCGGCGGGGGCGGCAATTTGAAATGCGGTCGAGGTAGACATGGCACAAGTTCTCCCGCTTCTGTCCCACGTTACTTGAGCTTGCCGGGCTCAATCAACTCCTGGCCCTGCCCTTTCCTTCCCCGACGGCTCTTCGCTTACAATGGAGTTAACCCCTTTGGGGAGAGCTCGCTTTGCTTGCTGCGTTCCCAACTGCATCCTTCAACGCCTCCCAGCTCACCGGGAGGCTTGCCCATCAGGCTGCGCTCCTCGCCTTCGCGCCCCAGAGCGGATTGCGCCATTACCTGAAGATGCAGTACGCCGACCAGACCTTCAAAGGCCTCTACCACTGGAACTGGTTTGACGCCTCGATGCTGCTGCCGTATTTCGCGGTGATGATTGTGCTTTCGTTTTACGGCATCCATCGCTACACCATGTGCTACCAGTACTTCAAATACCGGCGCAACGCCGGCACCAGCCCGCCGCGCCAATTCGCCGAGCTGCCCGCCGTCACCATCCAGTTGCCCATCTTCAACGAGCAGTTCGTCATCGACCGCCTCCTTGACGCCGTGTGCTCCATCGAGTATCCGCGCGAGAAGCTGGAAATCCAGGTTCTCGACGACTCGACCGACGAGACGCGCGAAGTGGCCGCGGCCCTTGTCGAGCGCTACGCCGCGCTCGGGCACAACATCGTCTATATCCATCGCACCAACCGCGTCGGCTTCAAGGCGGGCGCGCTCGACGCGGGCTTGAAAGTTGCGAAGGGCGAATTCATCGCCATCTTCGACGCCGACTTCGTTCCCCCCTCGGATTGGCTGATGAAGGTGATCCATCACTTCGCCGAGCCCGAGATCGGGATGGTGCAGACGCGCTGGACGCATCTCAACCGCGACTACAGCATGCTCACGCAGATCGAGGCCATCCTGCTCGACGGCCATTTTGTTCTCGAGCACGGCGCGCGCTTCCGCACCGGCGAGTTCTTCAACTTCAACGGCACCGCCGGCATGTGGCGCCGCCAGGCCATCTACGACGGCGGCGGCTGGCAGCACGATACCCTCACTGAAGACACCGACCTGAGCTACCGCTCGCAGATGGCGGGATGGAAGTTCAAGTACCTGCCCGATGTGGAGTGCCCCTCCGAGCTGCCCATCGAGATGACTGCCTTCAAAACCCAGCAGGCGCGCTGGGCCAAGGGGCTCATCCAGACCAGCATCAAGATACTGCCCCGCGTCTTCCGCTCCAACGCCCCGCTGCGCAACAAGATTGAAGCCGTCTACCACCTCACCGCCAACATGAGCTACCCGCTCATGGTGATCATGTCGGCGCTGCTCATCCCCGCCATGATCTGCCGCTTCTACCAGGGCTGGTTCCAGATGCTGCTCATCGACGTGCCCCTCTTCACGGCATCCAGCTTCTCCATCGCCGTGTTCTACGTGATGAGCGAACGCGAGATCTATCCCAAGACCTGGAAGCGCACCTTCTTCTATCTGCCATTCCTCATGGCGCTCGGCATCGGCCTCACCGTCACTAACACGAAAGCGGTGATGGAAGCGCTGCTCGGCATCAAGAGCGCCTTTGTGCGCACGCCCAAGTACCGCGTGGCGCAAAAGGGCCAACGATCGCAGGCGGCCAAGTATCGCAAGCGGCTCAAGCTCGCGCCCTGGATCGAGCTGCTGCTCGGCTGCTACTTTGCCGGCGCCATCTACTACACCTTCACCAACAAGAACTACTTCACCGCGCCGTTCCTGATTCTCTTCGTGCTCGGCTACTGGTACACCGGGTTGATGAGCCTGCTGCAGGGCCGCTTCGAGCGCTGGCGCTCGGGCGTCAACGCCGAAGAGTCCAGCCCCAAGCCGTTCCCGGTGGGCGTGTAGATGCAGCCCCAGTCAATTGTCTGGGACCCTATCAAAGCCATCCTCAACAAGAACAAGCATGGCATCGACTTCGAAGAAGCTGCGACAGTCTTTCGGGATCCGCTCTTGCTGGTTATGCCTGACGTTGGGCATTCTTTGGAGGAAGAACGTTGGATCGCTCTCGGAAACTCAGCTCGGCAGCTCCTCCTGGTTGTGGTGCATACTGAAAGTGAAAGGACGATCCGAATCATAAGCGCCCGAAGGGCGGAACCCAGTGAGAGGAGGCGATATGAAAACCAATCGTAAGCGGGCGGCGAAAGAAGACGACATGCTCAAAGAGTATGACTTTACGCACGCGGTTCGAGGAAAGTACGCCGATCGTTTCCCGAAAGACGTGGTCATGGTGACGCTCGCTCCCGACGTGGCTGCCGCGTTTCCTGACGCTGAAGCGGTCAATGAGGCCCTGCGCGTGCTGCTCAAAGCTGCGAAGAGTGTGGCCCCGGCGGCATAACTCTGTTCCCGCGAGGCGTGCGAGCCACGAAGTTCGGCGAAGGTGCCGTTTTATTTGCAACTTTTTGATCTTCGCGCCCTGTCGCTAAGTGCCCCGGCGCGCTACAGCGGTTTTGAGAGTTGCTGCATCCGAAGTCGACCACATAAAGTGGCTTTTCCCTTAAGAAAACGCCACCCGGCACCATGCGGGAATTGGCTATATTATCTCTGAAACCGCTCTCGTAACCGATATTCAGGCAGCCCGCGCCCCCTCCGCTACAATAGAACGAACCGCCTGCGGTTCATGCATTCAATACCGCACTTCTGCAG
>JASHUF010000321.1 GCA_030040175.1 Acidobacteriaceae bacterium | reverse complement strand
CCCGCGCTTCGGCCAACGAAATCTTCGACCGCATGGAGAAGTTCTCCGGCTACGGCTTCAACAAGTCCCATTCCGCCGCCTATGCGCAGGTGGCCTACCACACCGCCTATCTCAAGACGCATTACCCGGTCGAGTTCATGGCCGCGCTGCTCACGTCGGAAACGTCGAAGCCCGACTCCGTGGTCAAGTACATCGGCGAGTGCCGCGAGATGGGCATCCGCGTGGAGCCGCCCGACGTGCAGATCTCCGGTGCGCAGTTCACGCCGCACATCACCGCAGAAGGCGAATCCATCCGCTTCGGCCTGGCCGCAGTCAAAAACGTCGGCGGCAACGCCATTGAGTCCATCAAGAAGGCGCGCGAAGAAGTGGGCGGGCGCTTCAGGAGCTTCTGGGAGTTTTGCGAGAAGGTCGATCTGCGCGTGATGAACTCGCGCGTCATCCAGTCGCTCATCAAGGCCGGCGCGCTCGATTCGCTGGGCACGCGCAGCCGCCTTTACGCCGCCGTGGACAAGGCCATGGAGCGGGCCCAGAAGGCGCAGAAAGATGCGGCGCAAGGGCAGACGGGCCTCTTCGGACTCTTCGACGAGGCGCCCGCGCGCGGCCGCAACAGTGCGCACGCAGACGACCTGCCCAACGCGCCCGACTGGGAAGAGAGCGAGCGCCTGGCCAACGAAAAAGAAGTCCTCGGCTTCTTCGTCTCCGGTCACCCTCTCGATAAGTACGCGGAAAAGCTGCGCAACCTCACCGGCGTCATCTCTGTCGCCGAAGCCTTCGAGCGCAAGGCCCCCGAGCGCCGATGGGCCGGCCAAAGCGATCCCGCCGACGAAATTCTTGTCGCCGGTATGCTGCAAGGCACAGCGTCACCCAAAAAGAGCAAGCGCGGCGAGCTCTACGCTCAAGGCTTCATCGAGGACGCAACCGGAAAAATGGAAGTAATCTGCTTCGCCCGCGACTACGAGCGCCTGTGCGAGCAGTTGAAAATCGAGGCGCCCGTCCTCATTCGCGGCACGCTCATGGGCGACGAAGAGGCAGCTTCGAAGATCGCCGTCAATTCCGTCACCGCGCTGGAGCAGGTGCAGGTCAAGCTGCCCTCCGGTGTACGCATCCGCATTAACCTCGACCGCGCCACCGAGCAGATGCTCGCCGAGCTCAAGAGCGCCGCCGATGCCGCGCCCGGTCCGGGCAAAGTGATGTTGCAGCTTGAGCGCAAGGGTGAGTTCGCCGTCATCCTCGAGCCCGAAGGCATGAGCGTCAGCGCGGACCGCAGCTGGGTGGAGCGCGTAGAAGAGCTCGTGGGCAAAGGCACCGTGCAGGCCGTCGGCTGAGCGCCGCCCTGCGTCAAATTATCAAAGCCCGCACCACAGGCGCTTGTCGTCCTGAGTGAAGCAAGCCGTCTTTCTCGCGGCTTGCGAAGTCGAGGGACCTGCGGTTGTTTTCCGCTTAAGGTCCGACCTACGGGTGCCTCACCTGGGCGCCCTCTGGGCAGCGCGTTTTTGTCTTTGCGCCTAGGGCGGGATGCGACCAAACCCTTACTGCCCCACCCCGCAGAAATGCACGGCCACGCCCATCTCCTTGAGCATCGCCGCTTTGACGGCGAGCGCCTTGTCGGCCGTCTCCGCGTCCGGCGCGTAAGCGATGTTCACATGATTGGCGCGGTGCCGCGCCATCATCTGGTCCCGGCTCACCCCGTGCAGTACCGTGTGCACCATGGGCCACTGCCGCGTGGTCTCGCGCCAACGCCGCTCCGTCTCCTCCGCGGGCAGGCTCACCGCCGTCGCCCGGCCCATATCGGCATGCAGCTTGCCGCCCTCCACGAACATGCGGCTCCAAACCAGTTCGCCCGGCTTGCCCACACCCTTGAGCGAACCCCCGCCCAGAGGGAAGTACATCGGCGGCTGGCGCTCGCTGCGTGCGCCCGCGTAGCCGTTGACAAAGTGATTCGCCGGCGCGGCGCCGGAGATCTGGAAGACCCAGACAAACGCATCCAGATTTCCGGAAGCGCCATTTCCCTTGTAGTGCTCGCCCCAGCGCACATCATGCAGGGTGGTCGAAGGGTCCAGCCCCAGCGCACTCCAGCAGCGGTTCGTCACCAGCGCATCCACGCCCGCGCACTCGTCCACTTCGTTGAAGTGCGGCAACGGTCCGTTGGCGTACAGCTCTTCGCGCGTTCCCTCGGCAAACACGGGCGGCCGGTCGGCGTTGTTCAGCAAGCCTTCGGCCAGGTCAGAGGCCGGCGTCATGTCTTTCAATCCCTGCTGGTACTGGATGCCGATGGCGTCACAGCCGAATTCCTTGGCCATGCGCACCGCGGCAATGTACATCCTGCATTGCTCGAGCACCTGATCGAGCGTCAGCTCATTCGCCGGGTCCGAACCGAAATCGAACTTCATCCTTTTCGCTGCCAACCACTCGTAGACAGCCCTCGCTTCGCCCTCGCTCACGACACGCATTCTCGCCACCAGCGCGGACTGGCTCAAGCGCTCCTTGTAAATTCCTGCCGGGTTCAGAAGCTCGTCGTCGATGATGGCGTTGTACATGCCCATGCAGCCCTCATCGAAGACGCCCAGGATGGCCTTGCGGCGCTTGAGCGCGCGCGCCAGCCGCGCGCCCAGCTCCGCGCTCGCGGCGGGCAGCTTCTTCCGGTCGAGGTCGTGCACATGCGAAAGATCGTGCGTGATCCTGCCTGCGCGCAGCCACTCGTCCAGCGCGTTCAGGAAAAAATCGTCGGTAAAATCCCGGCTCCAGATGGTCGAGAATTTCCTGCCCGCCTTCACCAGCGATCCGTTCAGATTGAGCAGCCCCACCAGTCCCGGCCACTGCCCTGACCAGTTGGCCGCGGTCAGAATCGGCCCTTTGTGACTGCGCAGTCCCGGCAGCACATGATGGCTGTACTGCCACGCTGCGGTGGCAAAGACCAGCCGCGCCTGGGGATGAATATGCAGGAACACGTCCATGCCCTGGCGCTGCGAGGCAATGAAACCGTGCTTCTCCGCCTCGTTGTAGGCGTGCGCGCGCACCAGCTTGAATCCCTTGTGCGCGAAGGCCGCGGTCAGCTTCTCTTCCATCTCGCGCTGCGCCGGCCAGCACGCCTGGTTGGCTGAGAGCCGCAAGTCTCCGCTGGTCACCAGCAACACCTCATCCGCCTTCGGCTTGGCCACCCGTTTTTCCTGCACTCGCATATCGGAATCCCCTTCGTTAACGTTATCGTTTCCGCCAAACAGCCATCTTACATCGTCCCCGCGGCCTCTGCCAGCGTTTGCCGCGGAAAAAGCGCTCTTCGCGGCGAAGGCAAATGCGCAGGTTAGCATAGAAGTGCAATCGTAGCCATGGCGCGCAAGAAACCCAACCTCCAGGTCATCGCCGGCAGGCGGCCGTCCGCTTCTGCCCCTGGGCCGGGCCTTCAGTCCGCGCTCGCGCAGGCTGCTCGCAACCGAACCGCGCCGCGCGGACCCGCCCCCGCGGCTCCGGCGCAGGTCTCGTGGCGCTGGCTGCTTCTGGCTATAACGGGGGCCCTCGCCGCCGCGGCCCTGTGCGTCTGGGGCGTGCTCTGCCTGCTCTATTGGCAAGGGAGCTGGCAGTTGCTCTATCACCCCTCGGCGGTCATCGCGCGTACGCCCGCAAGCGCGGGCCTGGCCTTCGACGCGATCGGCTTTGCCACCACGCCCTCCGGGATCGCGCGGCTCAGCGGCTGGTGGATTCCCGCCGCGCCCGATGCGCCGGAAAGCCGCTACACCGTGCTCTACCTCCACGATCGAGACGGCAATCTCTCCAACACCGTTGACGCACTTGGGCAACTGCACGCGGCCGGCGTGAACGTCTTTGCCTTCGACTATCGCGGCTACGGCCAGAGCCTGTTCGCCCACCCCAGCGAAAAACGCTGGCTCGAAGACGCCGGTTCGGCCTTTGCGTACCTGACCGCAACCCGTCACATTGACCCGCATTTTCTGGTTGTCGACGGCCGCGGCCTGGGCGCCGATCTCGCGCTTGAATTCGCCGCGGCGCATCCTGATCTGGCCGGTGTGGTCGCCGACTCGCCGCTCGAAGATGGGGCCCGCGCGCTCCTTGACGATGCCCGCGCCCGCATCGTGCCCGCGCATCTGCTGGCGCGCGACCGCTGGGACCTCACAGCATCGGCCGAGACGCTGCGCATCCCCTCGCTCTGGTTTCTGCCCTTCCCTGCCCGGACGCAGAATGGCGCGCCGTCCGAGAACCCTCCGTTCTTCGACAAAGTCACAGCACCCAAGATGTTCGTCTGGCTGCCGCCCGGCCAACCCACCACGGTGAGTTTCCCCGCGGAGTTTGCGCGCTGGCTCGACTCAATCGCGCCCGCGAATCCGCGTCCTGCCGCGTCCGCACCGCCGCAAAAGCCCAAATCCAAGCGGCACGCCGCGCATCGCCGCCACGCGGCAGCGCACTAGAGTTGGTTGCATCCATGGCCTCAGGCGGTTGGGTAGTGTCCCTCAGGGGCTAACGCATTTTCTGAGTAGCTGTATCCCAAAGACGGAAGGCAGCTACTCAGAAAATGCGTTAGCAGCGCGAGCCTGCCAACGATCGCGCCGGGTGCCCCATCGTTGGCGCGTTCTTGTTTTTGCGCCAAGGGTGGGAAAGTACGGTCCCTGCTCACGCGCCATCTTGCTCACTCACATCCGCGCAACGGATGCTAACTCACTAACTCCGCAAACACCGCTATCGCACAATGTCCCGGTGCAGCGCCTTCACCTGATAGCCGGCCTTCTTGAGCCGCTTGCCCACTTCCTCGGCCATCATCACGCTGCGGTGCTGGCCGCCGGTGCAGCCGAAGGCCACGGTCAGATAACTCTTCCCTTCCTTCACGTAGTGCGGCAACAGGTACAACATGAGCGCGGTCACCTTGCCCAGGAACTCCTCCGTCTGCGGAAAACCGCGCACATACGCGGCCACCTTCGGGTCGAGCCCGGTTTTCTTGCGGAACTCCGGCACAAAGTGCGGATTGGGCAGGAAGCGCACGTCGAAGACCATGTCCGCGTCGAGCGGCACGCCATTCTTGAATCCGAAACTCAGGCAGCTCACCAGCAGCTGCGTGGTCCCGTCCCGGTGGCCGAACCGGCTCTGGATGTGCGCGCGCAGCTCATGCACGTTGAAGTTCGAGGTGTCGATCAGCGCATCGGCCACGTTACGGATCGGGTCCAGCAGCTGCCGCTCTTCCACGATCGAACGCGACACCGTCTCCGTGAGCCCCAGCGGGTGCGGCCGCCGCGTCTCGGAGTAGCGCCGCACCAGCACCGCATCCTGCGCGTCGAGAAACACCACCCGCGTGTGCAGCAGTTTCTTTACGTCTTTGAGGATCTCCGGCAACCGGTCGAGCGTGGGGCCTTCGCGCACATCCACCACGATCGCGGCCCGCTCCACTTCAGCCGATTGGCTCACCAGGCGGGCAAAGTCCGGCAACAATTCCAGGGGCAGATTGTCTACGCAATGAAAGCCGAGATCCTCAAAGGCCTTCAGGGCCGAAGCCTTCCCCGCGCCGGAGATTCCGGTCACAATCACCAGCTCTTTTGGGGATTCTCGGGAAGTGTGTCTCTTCGGCTGGCCCGGACGGGAAGAGGATTGTGCGAGCGTCATGCGCTCATGCTACACCGGATTGCTACTCGTGCGCGCGTGCCGCAACCCGCGCCCCAGCCTGCGCTTCAATCGGCTCGCCGAACAGCTCGTAGCGCCCGCCGCCCGCATGCTTGGCGCAGTACATCGCCTGGCATGCAACGCGCACCAAGAACTCCGGCTCCGTGTACTCGGCCGCAACCGCCACGCCGATGCTGGCGCCGGAGACGACCGCATGTCCGAAGATCTCGAACGGTCTCGCCATTTCGTGCAGAATACGGCCGGCCACATGTTCGAGATCGTCCGGCGCGGCGATGTCTTCCACCAGCGCAGCAAACTCGTCGCCGCCCAGCCGCGCCGCCGAGTCCTCGGGGCGCAGCGCATGGCGCAGCCGCTCGGCAACTTCCTTGAGCAGCGCGTCGCCGGCGGCGTGCCCCAGCGCGTCGTTGACTTCGCGGAACCGGTCCAGATTCAGCGAGAGCACTCCACAAGTGCGCTCGGGATGCCGCGCTCTGCGGCTCAAGGCCAGATTTACATGATCGAGAAACAGCGCCCGGTTGGGAAGCCCCGTGAGCGCGTCGTGCATGGCATGGTGCTGCATCTCGTCTTCAGACGCATGGCACTCAGCCGCATCGCGGAAAGTAAAAACGTAGCCTGCCCGCGCCCCATCCACCAGCAGGGGCGCCATCTGCAGGTTCACTTCCAGCGTCTCGCCGGCCTTGTTGCGGCGCACCGTCTCCACCGTGACACGTCCCCGCTCGTTCACGTCCGTTGCCAGAGTTACATGCTCGCGCAATCGCTCATCGGGCACAATCAGTTCGCGCAGGCTTCCACCGCCGGCTTCTTCCGCCGTGTAGCCGAACATCCGGGTAAACGCAGGATTGGTGTACAGCACGTGCTCGCCATGCTCAATCGCCACTGCCTCGGGTATGCTGGCGAGCACGTCTTCCATCAGGCGCGTTTTAGGCGCGCGCCCTCGCCCGCCGGGATGAGCTACAATCACCGACTCGCGCAGTTCTGCATTGGAAATGCTGTAGGTCCCCTCCACCGCCAGCAAACGGCCGTTCGCCGTGGGCAGCGTGGCGTGAAACGGGCTGCCGCGCCGCGTGCCGGCCAAGTGCGTCTGCGGCTCCGCGGTGCCGGGCATCAGTCCCCACAGCACGTCTTCCACCGGACGCGGAATCCACTCTTCTTCCGCGTTGCCCATCATCTGCCGCGCCTCTGCGTTGGCATAGACGATCTGCCCTTCGCGCTCCAGAAAAACCAGCGCGGGCAGCGCATCGAGAATCCCACGTTGTTCAAGGCAATCGGCGTTCGCCGGCAGATTCACATCCATACCTTTATCTTTTCCTGATTGGCCGGTGGCTTTTCTCTTTTTCCTCTTGCTCCCGGCTCTATCTAGGGATTTACGAAACTCTATTCCCATCAAGGAAATGCTAAGCCGCAACCGCCTCCGCTATAAATCACAAAAAAGGGGGCAGGGGTTGCAACCTAAGTACTTCCAGCGCTCCATTGGCAGCGAATCCAGCCATATATGCGCCGCTCACGGATTAACTGCGAAGGAACCCTCACCCAAAAGAGGCAGCGCCGGAACACAAAAGAAGAGCAACCTGCGCTGCAGCAACGGGCATCGCCGCGAGCCTGCTAACCCATCAGCTCGCCGGGCGCCCCATCGTTCGGGCGTTCTTTGCGCGAACGGTGGGAGAGCACGGATTCTGCCGGGCTGCTCACGCGCTAGAGTTGGTTGCATCAATGGCCTCAGGCGGTTGGGTAGTGTCCCTCAGGAGCTAAAGCCCCAACGTTGATGCGGCCTTTGCGGCCCGGCTCAAGCCACCCCAGCGACGAAGACCTGTCGCTGGGGGCCCCGGGAAGCCGGGCCCTTTTACAAAGCCATG
>JASHUF010000320.1 GCA_030040175.1 Acidobacteriaceae bacterium | reverse complement strand
GCGCGAACGCTATGGTGCCGGTTGTGCCGGCGCTGCCGCAACTCGCCTTTGCCGGCGTCCCCTTCGGCTACCTGCGCCCGGCCCCGCCGGGCATCGTCGCCGCACCGCTTGTTGAGCCGCCTGCGCTCGCCCTCGTCCAGAATCGCCCGCCGCCCGCCGCCTGATCGCGCCGTATCCGTATCTAAATTCAATTCACCTCTGAGTTTCACGCTTCCTTGTCTCCGCCGTGTGCAATGCGGCGAAAAGGGCCTGTATGAAACATGTCTTGCCATCCATCCCCGTGCGCGCCTGCGCCGCGCTGCTTTGTCTCGCCCCCGCCTTCGCGCGCGCGCAGCAAAGCCTCACGTGGGATCAGGTCAAAGCACGCTTTGAAGCCACCAACCCCGCTCTCAAGGCCGATGCCGACAACGTCGACGAGATGCGCGCGGAAGAGATCACCGCCTATCTGCGCCCCAATCCGCAGTTCGGGGTCACCGTCGACGGCACCCAGATCGTTCCCAACAAGGGCATCTGGGAGCCGCTCGCCGGCACCTTCGTCTCGCCCAGCATCAGCTACCTCCACGAGCGCGACCACAAGCGCGAGCTGCGCCTCCAGACTGCGCGCGAGGGCACCCAGATCTCCGAGTCCGAGCACGAAGATCTCAAGCGCAATCTCGAGTTCACGCTGCGCACCGCCTTTGTCGATACGCTGCAAGCCAAGTTCGTGCTCGACCTGGCCAAGGCCGATCTTGACTACTACGACAAGATCATCGCCATGAGCGCCGACCGCCTCAAGGCCGGCGACCTCGCCCAGATCGACTTCGACCGCATCGAGCTGCAGCGCGTACAGTATGAGTCGGAGATCGAGACCGCCGTCGTCAATCTGCGCACCGCCAAGATTCAACTCCTCCAGCTTCTCAACGACCGCACCCCCGTCGATCAGTTCGATGTCAGCGGCGACTTCGACTTTTCCGATTCGCTGCAGCCCCTCGACGACTACCGCCAGACGGCGCTCCAATCCCGCCCCGATCTCGCCGCCGCTCTCGAAACCGTCGATCAGTCGAAGACCAATTACAAGCTGGCCGTCTCCAACGGCTCTACCGATCCCACCCTGAGCGCCTGGTACACCTGGAACTCCTCGACCAATAACCCCGACACCGACAACTCGCAGACGCTCGGTTTCAGCTACAGCATTCCTTTGCGCGTGTTCGACCGCAACCAGGGCGAAAAGAAGCGCACCCAGATCGACATCGACCGCAGCCAGCAGGCCAGCGACCAGACCAAAGCGCAGGTCTTCAGCGACGTGGATACGGCCTACGAGCTGGTGCGCAGCAACATCGCCCTGCTCAAACCCTATAAAGCCAAGTACAACGACGAGGCCCTGCGCGTCCGCGACACCGTCAGCTACGCCTACTTCCACGGCGGCGCTTCGCTCATGGACTTTCTCAATGCGCAGGCCGACTATCGCCAGGTGCAGCTCGCGTATGCGCAGCTCATCGGCGCCTATCTCACCGCCGTAGGGCAACTCAATCTTGCCGTCGGACGCGAGGTGATTCCATGACCCATTTGCAGAAACTCGGTTGCATCGCCTGCCTTTCGGCCGCGCTGGTCTTGGCGGGATGCGAAAAGAAGTTCGATCCGGCCAGCGGCGAGGCCTCGCCGGCCGCGGTGATTGAAACCAGCAACGCCGGCATCGTCAACGTCAGCAACCCGGAGCAGTTCCCCGCCGTGGCTGCGGAATCGGTCGAAGAGCCGGACAAGCTCAGCGTCACCGGCTCCGTCTTTCCCGACATCGCACGCGAGGTGCCCGTCATCTCCCTCGCCAACGGCCGTGTGGTCGATATCCGCGCCCGCCTCGACGACGACGTGAAGAAAGGCCAGTGGCTGTTCAGCGTGCAGAGCCCCGACATCAGCTCCGCCTTCGACACTTATCTCAAGGCTGTCAACGACGAGCAGATGAACAACAAGGCCTGGGTTCGCGCCCAGGATCTCTTCGAGCACGGCGCCCTCTCGCAGTCCATGCTCGAACAGGCCGAGGACGCCGAGAACGACTCCAAGGCCGACCTGGTTGCCGCCGAGGAGCAGTTGAAGCTGTTCGGCGTGGATAAGGACCACCCCAGCCCGGTGGTCAAGGTCTACGCGCCCATCTCCGGCGTCATTGTCGGCCAGAACATCACCGACGCAGCCGCGGCCGGCGTTAACCTCTCGGGCTCGGCTACCGCGTTCACCATCGCCGATCTGAGCAGCGTCTGGATTCTCTGCGACGTCTACGAGAACGACCTGCCCAAGGTCCACCTGGGACAGGAAGCCGAGATTCACCTCGACGCTTATCCCAACCGTCCCCTCACCGGCCGCATCAGCGACATCGGCCCCGTTCTCGATCCCAGCATCCGCACCGCCAAGGTCCGCATTGAAGTGCCCAACCCCGGCATTCTCCGTCTGGGCATGTTCGTAACCGCCACCTTCCTCAGCCGCGAAAAGGTCGAGCACGCGGTTGTGCCCGCAAGCGCCATCCTGCACCTGCACGATCGCGACTGGGTCTTCGTCCCTGCGGGAGGCACACAATTCCGCCGCGTCGAGGTGCAGGGAGGCGACATGCTGCCCGGCGGCCGCGAGGTGATCCTCTCCGGCATCTCGCCGGGTGAGCAGGTGGTCAAGGAAGTCCTGAATCTCGAGGCCACGGTGGAGGCGCAATGATCCGCAGGCTCGTCGATTTCGCGCTGCACAACGCGTTTCTGGTGTTGGCGGTCGGCCTCCTGCTCTTTGCCTGGGGCATCGTCGCCTTTCACCGCCTGCCGGTGGAAGCCTACCCCGACGTCGCCAACAACTACGTCGATGTCATCGCGCAATGGCCAGGCATCTCTGCCGAGCAGATCGAGCAGCAGGTCACCATCCCCATTGAGACGGTGATGAACGGTATTCCCGGCGTGGCCCACGTTCGCTCCTGGTCCATCTTCGGCCTCTCTACTGTGGAGATGGTCTTCGGCGAAGAGACCACCGACTTCGAGAACCGGGAACGGGTCATGGAGCGCCTCTCGCAGGTCACGCTGCCCTCGAACGTTGTCCCGCAGATGGGCACCGACTGGAGCCCCGTCGGCCAGATCTACTTTTACACCCTGCGCAGCACCAACCCCGCCTACGACGTGATGAATCTCAAGTCTCTCGAAACCTGGGTGATTGAGAAAAATATGAAGTCCGTGCCCGGCGTTGTCGACACCAATCCCTTCGGTGGACCCACGCGCGAGTACCAGGTGCGCCTCGATCCCGACAAGCTCATCGACTACGGTCTCAGCATCGGCCAGGTGGAGCAGCAGCTTACCAACAACAACGCCAACGCCGGCGGCAGCTTTATCCAGGAGGGCGCGCAGCAGGTTAACGTGCGCGAGGTCGGACTCGTCCGCGACGTCCAGGACATCGCCAACACCGTGATCACCACCAAGGGCGGCACGCCCATCCGCGTCAAGGATCTCGGCCAAGTGGAGCAGGGGCCCATGATCCGCCTGGGCCAGTTCGGCGACACTTTCCGCAACAAAGACGGCAAGCTCGTCAACAACAACGACGTCGTCTCCGGCATTCTCTGCCTGCAGAAGGACGCCAACGCCCAGCCCACGCTCGAAGGCGTTCAGGAAAAAGTCAAGGAGCTGAACGATCAGATCCTGCCCAAGGGCGTCACCCTCGTGCCCTTCATCGATCGCAGCGACCTGCTCCACTTCACTACCCACACCGTGCTGCACAACCTCACCGAGGGCATGATCCTGGTCGTTGTCATTCTTTTACTGTTTCTCGGTAACGTGCGCGGCGCCCTCATCGTGTCTCTCACCATCCCCTTCTCGCTGCTCTTTGCCGCCATCTGTCTTGACCTCAAGCAGATTCCCGCCAATCTGCTCTCGCTGGGGGCGCTCGACTTCGGCATGGTGGTCGATGGCGCCGTGGTCATGGTCGAGAACATCGTCCGCCATCTCGCGCGCCGCGAAGACAACGGCCGCACCACCTTCATCAAAATCAGCGAAGCCGCGCACGAGGTGCAGCGTCCCGTCTTTTACGCCATCGCCATCATCATCACCGCCTATCTGCCCATCTTCACCCTCCAGGCCGTCGAAGGCCGCCTCTTCCGTCCCATGGCCTGGACCGTCGCCTTTGCTCTGCTCGGCGCTCTCATCTTCTCCATCATCCTCGCTCCCGTCCTCTGCAGCATGCTCTTTGTGAAAGGCGCCACGGAATGGAAAAACCCGTTCATGGAATATCTTCGCGAGCGCTACCGCCGAGGCGTCCACTGGGCCGTTCGCCATCATCGCGTCATTCTCTCGAGCGGCGTGGCCTGTCTCATCCTTGCCCTCTTTCTCGCCTTCAGCGGCATCATCGGCTCGGAGTTCCTTCCGCACCTGGACGAAGGCGCGCTCTGGGTGCGCGGCACGCTCGAGCAGAGCGTCGGCCCCGACGAAAGCGTGCGCGTGGCCAACAAAGCGCGCCTCATCCTCTGCTCTTTCCCTGAAACCACGGAGTGCACCAGCCAGACCGGCCGTCCCGACGACGGCACCGACCACACCGGCTTCTTCAACACCGAATATTTCGTCGGCCTCAAGCCCAAGGAGCAGTGGCGCAAGGTCTTCCACGGAAATAAGGACGACCTCATCGCTTCCATGCAGTACCAGCTCGGACAGCAGTTTCCCGGCGTCATCTGGGGCTTCTCCCAGCCCATTGAAGACAACATGGAAGAGGCCGTCAGCGGCGTCAAGGGCGAGCTGGCCACCAAGGTCTACGGCGACGACCTGCATACTCTCGAAGACCTCGCCAACCAGATTGAGACGGTTATGGGCCGCGTGCGCGGCATCACCGACATCGGCGTCTTCCAGGTCACCGGCCAGCCCGACCTCGACGTCACCGTCGATCGCGCCAAGGCCGCGCGCTGGGGCATCAACGTGGCCGACGTGCAGGACGCGGTCCAGACTGCCGTCGGCGGCAATGCGCTCACTCAGGTGCTCAGGGGCGAGGAGGTCTACAACCTCACCCTGCGCTACCTGCCCAATTACCGCGATACGCGCGAAGCCATCGAGAGCATCCGCCTCTTATCGCCCACCGGCGAACGCGTCTCCCTCGCCCAGCTCTGCGACATCCGCGAAACCGACGAGGGCTCGGAAATCTATCGCGAAAACAACCAGCGCTACGTCGCCATCAAGTACAGCGTCCGCGACCGCGCCCTCGGCGATGCCGTCCGCGAAGCCATCGCGAAGGTCAATGCCCAGGTCAAGCTCCCGCGCGGCTACCACCTCGGCTGGGAGGGCGAGTACCAGAGCGAGGTGCGCGCGGAAGCCCGCATGGCCATCATCGTTCCCCTCACCGTCCTGCTCATCTTCATCATTCTTTACTCCATGTACCGCTCGCTCAAGTGGGCCCTGCTCATCATCGCCACTGTGGCCATGGCCAGCCTCGGCGGACTGCTCGTCCTGCTCGCCACCGGCACCAACTTCAGCGTCTCTTCCGAGGTCGGCTTTCTCGCCCTCTTCGGCGTTTCCGTGCAGACCGGCGTCATTATGCTCGAATACATCAACCAGCTTCGCGCCCGCGGCTTCACCATCCCCGACGCGGCCGTCGAAGGCGCCGTGCTCCGCCTGCGCCCCATCATGATGACCATGCTC
>JASHUF010000319.1 GCA_030040175.1 Acidobacteriaceae bacterium | reverse complement strand
CGATCTCTTCGGCGAGCAGGCGGTGCTCTGCGGCGGCGTGAGCGCGCTCATCAAGGCGGGCTATGAGACGCTGGTCGAAGCCGGCTACCAGCCCGAAAGCGCGTATTTCGAAGTGCTGCATGAACTCAAGCTGATCGTCGATCTCATCTATCGCGGTGGGCTCGCGTACATGCGCTACTCGATCTCCGACACCGCCGAGTACGGCGACTATGTCTCCGGCCCGCGCGTCATCGGCGCCGAGAGCCGCAAGGCCATGAAGCAGATTCTCGCCGAAATCCAGGACGGCAGCTTCGCCAGGAAGTTTCTCGCCGACCAGAACTCGGGCAAGAAGGAGTTCCTCGCCTTCCGCGAAGCCGAGGCGAAACATCCGGTCGAGATTGTGGGAAAACAGCTCCGCGCGCAGATGCCGTTTTTGGATCCGGTGACGGTGGAAGAGGTCGCGAAGACGCGGTAAGCGACAACTAACCTCTTGCTCAATAGAGATGCCGGGCTTCTCTGTGCGCCGGGTGCCCCAGGTCCCGCTTTTGGGACCTGGGAAAGCACGAAGCTCTACCCCGCCTTGCGCAGCTTTCGCTCCGCCGCCAGCCTTTCGGCAAGAAACACCTTGAGCAACGATTGATACGGCACGTCTCTCTGGTTCGCGAGAATCTTCAGATCTTCGATCATCGCCACCGGAAGCCGCACGGAGATGGTGCACAGCGTCGGCCGCAAATTGGGAAACTTCGCGCGCTTCGCCTGAGACCAGTCAATATACTTCGTCGAATCCGCACCCGGCCCGGTCGAAGACCAGAATTCGAATTCTGCCAGCTCTTTCTTGAATTTTGGAATCTTCTTTGTCACGACGCTCTCATAATAGTAGCTCCCGCGCCGCATCCCGCAGCCTCGCTTCTGTAAAATCTTCCTTGCACCTCGCACCACTCCGGCGCTGGAGGATCCTTGCTTTACTGGCTGCTCTACGAAAAGCTGTTTCCGGCTTTCCACCCCTTCCGGATCTTCCGCTATCTCACCTTCCGCACCGTTTTCGCCTCGCTCACCGCGTTGCTCATCGCGCTCTTCATCGGCCCTTACGTCATTGAGAAGCTGCGCGAGTTCCAAATCGGCCAATTCGTGCGCGAAGACGGGCCGCAGTCGCACTTGAAAAAAACCGGCACGCCCACCATGGGCGGCGTTCTTATCTGCATCGCCATTCTGCTGCCCACGGTGCTCTGGTCCGATCCCTCGAACCCCTTTGTCTGGGTCACGGTTTTATCCACTCTCGCCTTTGGCGCCATCGGATTTGCCGACGATTACATCAAAGTGGTGCAGCGGCGCAGCCTCGGACTCACGCCGCGCGCCAAACTCTTCTGGCAGGGAGTGGTGGGCGCGCTGGTGGCCGTGGCGCTGGTGGGCCTGAGCCAGTTCCGTATGTTTTCGACGCGCTTGTCGGTGCCCTTCGTCAAGCACTTGCGCCCCGATCTGCTGTGGCGCCACTGGCCGGCCACGCTTCCGCATCTCGGCCTGCTTGCATTTCTGCCCTTCGTGCTCTGGGTGGTTCTCTGGCTCGTGGGCACCTCCAACGCCGTCAACCTCACCGACGGCCTCGACGGGCTGGCTATCGGCTGCACCATCATCGCCGCAGGCGCCCTCGCCGTGCTCACCTATGTCACCGGCCACGTGGTCTTCGCCGATTATCTCGAGCTCGAGCGCATGCCCATGGTGGGTGAACTGACGGTCTTTTGCGGCTCCATGGTGGGGGCTTCGATCGGATTCCTCTGGTATAACGCGCATCCCGCGGAGATCTTCATGGGCGATGTGGGATCGCTCGCGCTGGGCGGCGCCATCGGCACGGTCGCTCTCATCATCCGCCAGGAGCTGCTGCTCCCGTTCATCGGCGGCATCTTCATCCTCGAGGCCGTCTCCGTCATCCTGCAGGTGGGCAGCTACAAGCTGCGCCGCAAGCGCATCTTCAAGATGGCTCCGCTGCACCACCACTTCGAGCAGCTGGGCTGGAGCGAGTCCAAAGTCATTGTCCGCTTCTGGATCGGTGCCCTGGTGTTTGCATTGTTTGCACTCACCACCCTTAAACTGCGCTAGGCCGCGCCGGGCGCGAGCGCCGTCCGGTGCACAATAGAAGTGTCGAGGAGTGCCGGAGTCCGGGCCAGGGCAGGGAATCGAAGCGGGAGATTCATGTTGGAGCTGAAGGGCAAGAAGGTTCTGGTCGTGGGACTGGGCAAATCCGGCCTGGCGGCGGCTTTGTTTCTGCGCCACAAGGGCGCGCAGGTCACCGTCTCCGACGTGCGCTCGGCCGAGTCGCTGGCCAAGGACATTCCCGCCCTGCTCGAAGAAGGCATCATGGTGGAGGCCGGCGGTCACGGCCTGCTCACCTTTCGCCGCCAGGACCTCATCGTCGTCAGTCCCGGCGTACCCCTCGATACGCCCGAGCTGGTGCAGGTGCGCAAATTCGGCCTGCCCATCATCGGCGAGCTCGAGCTGGCCGCGCGTTTCTTGAAGGGCAGGATTCTGGCCATCACCGGCTCCAACGGCAAAACCACCACCACCGCGCTTGCCGGAGAAATCCTCAAAGAAGGCGGCCTGCCTACGCTCGTCGGCGGCAACATCGGTGTGCCCGTGGTCAGCCTCATTGAAGAGAGTACCGACGCGACTTGGTCTGTGCTCGAGGTCTCGAGCTTTCAGCTCGAAAGCACCGAGCAGTTTCGCCCTGCCATCGCCGTCATCCTCAACATCACGCCCGATCATCTCGACCGCCACGGCAGCTTTGAGAACTACGCCCGCGCCAAGGAGCGCATCTTTGCCGCGCAGCAAGCGAGCGATTGCGTCGTCCTCAATGCTGACAACGCCCGCGCGGCTGAGGCTGCGGCGCGCTCTGTGGCCCCCGTGCACTGGTTTTCGCTCGAGCTCCGCGTCCGCCAGGGCGCTTGGATCCAGGACGGCTACGTGGTCTATCGCCAGGCGCCGGACCGGGAAATCGAGCAGATCATCCCTCTGAGCAAGATCCCGCTCAAGGGCGAGCACAACGTGGAAAACGTGCTCGCCGCCGTGTGCGCCGCGCGCCTGGCCGGCGTGCCCGCAGAGCCCATCCGCGCGGCCATCGAGAGATTTCAGGCCGTGGAGCATCGCCTCGAGTATGTGGCCACGGTGCAGGGCGTCGAGTTTTACAACGACTCGAAAGCTACCAACGTGGACGCGACCGCCAAAGCCCTGGCCGCGTTTTCTTCCGGCATTCACCTCATCCTTGGCGGTAAAGACAAGGGCTCCGACTACACCGTGCTCACGCAGCTCCTGCGCGAGCGCGTGCGCGCGGTCTACACCATCGGCTCGGCCGCGGCCAAGATCGAGTCGCAGTTGCGCGGCGTGGTTTCCATCCGCTCCTGTGAAACCCTGAGCCGCGCCGTGGAAGCGGCTGCGGCGTCCGCCCATCCCGGCGAAGTGGTTCTGCTTGCGCCGGCCTGCTCCAGCTTCGACCAGTTCGAGAGCTATGAGCATCGCGGGCGCGTCTTCAAAGAGCTGGTGAGTCAAAAGGCAAGCGGAAAAATATGGCAGAACGTGTAGGCCCATGGCGAAACGTGTAGGTGTCGACAAATGGCTCTTCTTTACCACCCTCCTGCTTGTGGTGGTGGGGCTGGCGATGGTTTTTTCCGCCTCGGCCGTGGTGGCGCAGGCGCGCTATCACTCGCCGTATATCGATGTCGGCCGCCAGGCCGCGTGGGCTTTGGCCGGCGTTCTCGCGCTCGTCGTGCTCATGCACATTGACTCCAGCCGCCTGAACTCGCCGCGCTTCATCTATCCGGCGCTCTGCCTCACCACGCTGCTTCTGCTGCTGGTCTTCTTCATGCCCGGCTCGCACAATACCCATCGCTGGATCCGCTTCGGCGGTTTCTTCACCCTCCAGCCCTCGGAGATTGCCAAGCCCGTGCTGGTGCTCTTTCTGGCGTGGTTTCTGCACACGCGCCTCGACGCGATGCGCGACTGGAAGCGAACGCTTTTGCGCGCCGCGCTCGTGCCCCTGGTCTTCATCGTGCTGGTGCTCAAGCAGCCCGATCTCGGTACCGCGCTCGTGCTCGCCGGCGTCACCGCCATGCTGCTCATGCTTGCGGGCATGGAGTGGAAATATCTCGTCGGCGCAGTGGCGGCGGCCATGCCTGTTCTCGCCGCCCTGCTTCTGTGGGTGCCGTGGCGCCGCGCGCGCATGCTGGTGTTTCTCCATCCGCAGGCCGATCCCATGGGCGCCGGCTACCACATCACGCAGTCGCTCATTGCCGTGGGCACCGGCGGCTTTGCCGGCAAAGGCTACATGGAAGGCATGGGCAAGCTTTTCTACCTGCCCGAAGCCGCGACCGATTTCATCTTCGCCAATATCGCCGAAGAGCTCGGCTTCCTTGGCGCCAGCTTGATCGTCCTGCTGTTTCTGATTCTCGGCGCGCGCGGCCTCCGCGCCGCCTTTCGCGCGCCCGACCCCTTCAGCCGCCTGGCCGCCTTCGGCATCTCCACCACAATTCTTCTGCAGGCCTTCTTCAACATCAGCGTGGTGCTCTCGCTGGTTCCCGCCAAGGGCATTCCCCTGCCGCTCATCTCGTCGGGCGGGACCTCGCTCTTCTGCACCCTGGCCAGCATCGGCATCCTGCTCAACATCTCGAAAAAAGCCGAGTAAAAGGGAAGGGGACCGTGAGCGTCTTGCCGGTACTTGATCCACTGACCACTGACCACTGACCACTGTGAGCTCTCGAATGCGCATCCTCATCGCCGGCGGAGGCACCGGAGGCCACATCATTCCCGCTCTCGCCGTGGCGCGCGAGCTCCAAGGCTGCTACGGGGCCGAAGTGCTTTTTGTGGGCACCGCGCGCGGCCTTGAATCTCGTCTTGTGCCCAGCGCCGGCTTTCCGCTGCGCCTTATTCAGGTGGGCCCGCTCAAGAATGTTTCCCTGGCCACGCGGTTGCGCACATTTTTTGAATTGCCCTCAAGCTACTTCGAGTGCCGGCGCCTGCTT
>JASHUF010000318.1 GCA_030040175.1 Acidobacteriaceae bacterium | reverse complement strand
GCGCCGTGGATTGCACCGTACAATCCGACGGCAATCGACCTGGTGCACCGGCTCGAGGGACCGTCGCTGGCGCACTGGGCGGGCACAGACGAGCTGGGCCGCGACACGCTGGCGCGTCTCGTGTGGGGCGCGCGGACTTCGCTCGCCGTTTCCGTCGCCGTGGTCGCGGCTTCGCTCGCCCTGGGACTGGCCGTGGGCGGCGTGGCCGGCTACTGGGGCGGATGGGTAGACACGGCGCTGACCACCTTCGTGATGAATACCTTTCAGGCGCTGCCGGGGATTTTGCTGGCGATTGCGTTTGCCGCGTTTCTGGGGCCCGGATTCGTGAACCTGGTGCTGGCCCTCGCCATCGGCGGATGGGCCGGCTATGCGCGCCTGGTGCGGGCGCAGGTGATGGCGGTGCGCGAGCGCGAGTACGTAGACGCGGCGCGGGCGCTGGGCGCGAGCGGCTTGCGCATCTTCTTCCGCCACATTCTGCCCAACATTGTGCAGCCGGTGCTGGTGCAGGCGGCCATCGGCATGGCCGGCGTCATTCTCGCCGAGGCCACGCTTTCCTTTCTCGGCCTGGGCATGCCCGCCCCCGCGCCGAGCTGGGGCGCCATGCTCAACGACGCACGGCTGCATCTGTTCGACTCGCCGCACCTGGTGCTGTTTCCCGCGGCGGCCATTGCGGGCGCGGTGCTGGGCTTCAACTTTCTGGGCGATGCGCTGCGCGATGAGCTCGATCCCCGGACGCGGCTGGAGCTGGGGCTGTAACAAACAGGGGTCAGGTGTCAGGGATCAGGATCAGAAAATCGTCGGTCCGGCAGTGGCAGTTTGAGGCGAAAGTTCCGTGGGGCAGTGAGAAGTGAGGCAGTCCATCTTGTGAGAATCGGCGTCGTGAGCGATACACATGGGCTGCTGCGGCCGGAGGTGTTGCCGGCGCTCAAGGGTGTGGCGCGCATTCTGCACCTCGGCGATGTGGGCAGGGCGGAAATTCTCGACCAGCTCACGAGAATTGCGCCGGTGACGGCGGTGCGCGGCAATGTGGACCGCGAGGGCGCATGCGCGCGGCTGCCGGAGACGGAAGTCGTGCTCGTGGAGGGCCTCTCTATATACATGCTCCACGACGTAAAGACGCTGCACCTCGATCCGGCGGCGGCCAAGTTTGCCGCGGTGCTTTCGGGGCATACGCATGTGCCGAATTTTCACACGAAGAAGGGCGTGCTCTATTTCAATCCGGGCTCGTGCGGGCCGCGGCGGTTTGAGCTGCCGGTGACCGTGGGCCTGCTCGAAGTAAACGCAGAGGGGGAGTTAAGGCCCGAGATTGTGACGCTGCGGGTCAGCTGATTCCCTGCTGATTTAGGCTTTCTGTTTACGCAGCCGGGAGGACCGGAATACAAGTCGGGTGCCCGCGCGCAAATCGCGGCCCAACGTCACAAGATCGTTCTCAACGTGGGCGATCAGCGGAGCGATCTCAAAGGCCAGCCCGAGGCCGAGTACTCCGTGAAATACCCCAACCCGTACTACCTGATCCCGTAGTTCGATGGGCCCAAAATGGGGTGTCGTCCTGAGCAAAGGCCGCGGAGCGGCCGGAGTCGAAGGATCTACCGCTCGTCCTCTCGATCAGCCGGTTGCCCCATCCTTGGCGCGCTTTTGTTCTTGCGCCCTGGGTGGCATCGCCCGAACCTAGCTCCGCTTGCACCGCTAACTCCGCTGGCACCGCTCGCTTCGCTCAATGAATCCGGATCGACCCCGACCCGGTTTCGATCCGCACCAGTGGACCTCCGCCGCCGATCTTGCCGGTCACATGGTGGTGTTCTGTGGTTCCCTGCGCCAGCATCTCGCGGTCGCTGTGAATGCTGCCCGAGCCTGTCTTTGCATCGAGCGTAAAGGCCGCATCGGCTGTCCACAGCTCCACGCTCCCTGAACCCGTTGCCAGCTTCCAAGGTCCAAGCGGTCTTCCGTCCACCTTGATGTTGCCCGAACCGGTCTCCGCCTTGAGCGCGCCGTGGACGCCGTGCAGCTCGATCGATCCCGATCCCGTCTGCGCGCGCGCATCGCCATTACCCGTCAACTCTGCGTAGATGCTTCCCGAGCCGGTGTCGAGGGAAGACCCTCCCTGCAAGCCCGTCGCGTGAATTCCGCCCGATCCCGTGCTCAGTTTCGCATCCGCGCCCACGCCGTCGTCGATGACGTTGCCGGAGCCCGACTGCGCGGTCAGAAACGCATCGGCCGGCGCTTCAATTTCGTAATCGATGCCGATGTTGCGCAGGTTCTCGTGCTGCACGCCCACGCGCACGATGTTTCCCGTCTGCTCCACCGGCGGATGGCCCGCAATCTCCTGCACTTCAGCGTCGTTTGCGCCCCAGCTCGAATGCACCCGCCCCACGATGTGCACGTGCCCGTTCGCGCCCGGCGTCAGGTGAATCGTTCCCGAACCGGTCTGCACCGTCAGGTCGACGCGTCCCGTCACCGTTAGGTCGCGCACAAACGTCGCCTCCGCGCCCCACGCCGTCGCGGCCGTCATCGCGCCGATGGCCAGCACCATCGCCGCCTTCCCTGCTCCGATCCTCATTCCACGCCTCGTCTCGCTCTCCATGAAAGATTCGCTCCCGCGGCCTCCAAAACAAGTGCTTCGCGCCCTCCAGCCTTTGGCTGCTGGTCCGCAGCCCGGCATTTGTGCGCACGACTCCCCGCCGCTCGAGGATACGTCCTTACCGGCGCAAAAGTTCCAGCTTCACCGGCCGCGATCCGCCTATCCTAACCCCTGGTCCCCATTCCCTGCTCCCTGCTCCCTGCTCCCTGCTCCCTGTTCCCTTGTTCCCTGTTCCCTGTTCCCTGTTCCCTGTTCCCTGTTCCCTGAAATGCTATCCTCTCCCCCAGATGCACGGGTTACCGCTGCTCAAGACCGTCGCCGTGGCCATGCTCATTCTGGCCAACGCCTTCTTTGTCGCTGCCGAGTTCGCGCTGGTCTCCATCCGCGACACGCGGGTCGAGCAGCTCCTGGCTGCGCAGGTGCCCGGCGCGCGCGCGGTACGCCGGTTGCAGCGCGCCCTCGACGATCTTCTCCCGGCAGTTCAGCTCGGCGTAACCCTGTGCGCGCTCGCCCTGGGCTGGCTCGGCGAACCCCTCGCCCTGTCGGTCATTGAGCCTTGGTTCGCCGCGCTCCCGCACGCCCGCGTCTGGGCCCATGTCGCCGCAGTCACCCTGGGCTTCGCCATCATTACCTACTTCGACGTGGTCGTGGGCGAGCTGGTGCCCAAATCGCTCGCGCTGCGGCGTTCCGAGGCTCTCGCCGTAGCCGTCGCGCCCACCATGCTCGTGTTCATGTCGCTGGTCCGCCCCGCCGTGCGCCTGCTGCGCAACTCCGCCGGCCTTGTTCTCCGCGGCTTCGATGTGCCCATCACCGAGCGCGCCGCGGTGCACTCGGCGGAAGAGCTCAAGCTGATTGCCACGGCCGCGCGCCGCATGGGCATCCTGCCGCAATCGCAGGAGACCATCATTCACCGCGCCCTCGAACTCGAAGACGTGCCGGTGCGCGAGATCATGACCCCGCGCCAGAAAATCTTCTCGCTGCCCTCCACCATGACCATCGAAGACGCCTGCGCGCGCGTCCTCGGCCAGCATCACTCCCGCATTCCCGTCTACGACGAAGCTCGCGGCCCCGAGCAAATCATCGGCGTGGTCTACTTCCGCGACCTCGCCCGCCTGCTCTTTTACCGCACCCACAGTCCCGCGCCGCCAAGCGAGTCCGCAGACACGCGTGCCACGCAGCCCTCGCCGCAGCCCGATCTGCGCCTGGCGCAGATCATGCGCGAAGTCCTCGTGGTGCCGGAAACCAAGCCGGTTCTCGATCTCATCCGGGAATTCCAGCAGCGGCGCCGCCATCTCGCCGTGGCCGTCGACGAATATGGCTCCATCGTCGGCCTTGTCACCGCCGAAGATGCCGTGGAGCAGCTTGCCGGCGAATTCGAAGACGAGTTCGACGCGCGCACCCACCCCGTTCTCGCCACCGCCGGCGGCGCCGTGGTGATGGAGGGCGGCGTGAACCTGCGCGATCTCGAAACCCAGATGCAGTGGGATCTGCCGCGCGACGGCGGCGTGGAAACCCTGGCCGGCTTCGTGCTCTATCGTCTCGGCCACATCCCCGGCGTGGGCGAGTCTGTGGTTTTTGAGGACCGCCGCTTCACCGTGGTGGAAATGGATCAGCGGCGCATTGCGAAAATTCGCGTGGAGCCGGCCGCTCCGGAATCGGCCGCAGACACATAGAGCTTTTCCGTGGTCTCAATCGTTGGAGCCAGGGGAGTGCGAACCCCCGCTCACACCGCCATCGCCTGGCTCCGCGATTCCCGGACCCGAATTCAGGCCCGGGAAACCACAGACAATCTCCACTTCGAACTTCAGTATCGGCCTTCAATATCCCGGAGGAGGCGCGCCGTGAAAGGCCGCGTTGTATCCCTCGCGGAATCCGTGCCGGTAATCCTCCGCGGCCTCCGGCGCTACGGGCGGGTTGCGGAAGCGCGGATGACGGTTCAGGTCATACTGTCTTCCCGCCTGCATGTCGCGCCGCCCGGCGTCATAGCCGTCGTGGAACGCCTGCTGCGCGATGGCGCTGAATACGGCCGGGGGCGGCGGCTCCGGCGCAACATAAACCGGCTGCGGGTGCGAGCAGCCTGCCAGAGCAAGAGGCAGAAAAAGAGCTGCAGGAGCAATCCATTTCTTCATGGCCGAACCTCGTCGATCGGATTTTGTTGTGCGCCGGCCCTTCGGCGCATTGCTTTTCCTACTTGAACACGCATTGGGGAAAAGTGTTGCACGCGCGCCTCGTCATGAATGAAAACCGCGCTCAACCGGCGCATATAATCGGAATCGGCCGCCCGGAAAACTGAAGCCGCAGCTCCGTGCCCTGATCCCTGACACCTGATACCTGCCCTATGAAGCAGACCCTCACGCGTCTCGTCCTCACGCTTCCCGTTGTCTGGCTCGTGGTCTCGCTCGTCTTTCTGCTCATTCATCTGGTCCCCGGCGATCCCATCCTGCAGATGCTCGGCGAGGGCGCGTCGCCCGCCGACATCGCCGGCCTGCGTCATCAGTACCGGCTCGATCTGCCGCTGCACGCGCAGTACGTGCTCTACTGGCGGGGGGTTCTGCATGGCGATCTCGGACAATCCATCCGCCTGCACGACTCGGTCATGCATCTCATCTTCGAGCGCTACCCGTACACGCTGGCGCTCACGCTGGCCGCGCTCATTCTCGCACTGGCGCTGGCCCTGCCCGCCGGCATTCTCAGCGCCGTGCGCCGCGGCCGCGTTCTCGACCAGTCCCTTTCTGTTGTCTCGCTCTTCGGCCTCTCCGTTCCCGGCATCGCGCTGGGCCCGGTTTTGATCCTGGTTTTTTCCATCGGCCTCGGCTGGACGCCCGTCTCCGGCGCCAGCGCCGGCGGCTCCTCTTCCATCGGCTTCAGCTATCTCATCCTGCCCGCCATCACCATGGGCGCTTCGCTCGCGGCGATTCTCACGCGCATGGTGCGCACGGCCATGCTCGAGGAGCTCGGCCAGGATTACATCCGCACCGCGCGCGCCAAGGGGCTTTCGGAGACTGCCGTCGTCTGCCGCCATGCCCTGCCCAACGCGCTGGTGCCCATCGTCACCGTCATCGGCCTGCAATTCGGAGTGCTGCTGGCCGGCGCCATTGTCACGGAAAAAATCTTCAGCTGGCCCGGCCTCGGCCGCCTGGTGGTGGACGCCATCTCCAACCGCGACTACGCGCTGGTGCAGGGCTGTCTGCTGGCCATCGGATTGACGTATGTGCTGGTGAATTTCTTAACGGATGTGGTGTACCGGCTCATCAATCCGCGCATGCGCGTGTGATCTATGACGGCGTCCGTGCGCGCCGGTCCCGTTACACTGAAGAGATGGTGCACATCTTCCGGCCCATTCCGGTGGAGCGGATCAAGCTGCTGGTCTTCGATCTCGACGGGACGCTGATCGACTCCGCGCAGGATTTGTGCAACAGCGTGAACGAGACGCTGAAGGCATTCGGACACGAGCCCCTGCCCGATCCGGCGATTGCGCGCTTCGTAGGCAACGGCGCGCCCATGCTGGTGCGGCGGTCGCTGGCGCTGGCGAGCCGTCAGAGGCCGGAGGAGGTGGACGAAGCGCTGCTCGCGAAGGCGTACGAGTTTTTCCTCAAGTATTACCGCGAGCACAAGCTGGATTTTACGTATGCGTACGAGGGGGTTCTGGAGGCGCTGAAGGCTCTC
>JASHUF010000317.1 GCA_030040175.1 Acidobacteriaceae bacterium | reverse complement strand
GAGACGCAGTAGTCGGTATCTCCGATTTTTACGCCGAAGAGGCGCGGAGGGAAACCGAGGGAAAACCGCTCGACACGCACGCCGCAGAGCTTGGCCACGATGAAATGGCCCAGTTCGTGGACCACCACCATGATGCTGATGAGAATGACGAAAGCTAGAATGGAGATAAGAAAAGCGTGCATAGATTAGGGGTTACGATCCTTGGCAAAGCGCGCAAGCGGCGTGCGAAGAGCCGTGTTCAGGCGAGCAGTGCATGAGCCATGCGGCGCGCCTCCCGGTCGCTGGCGAGCACCTCCGCAAGGTTGGCGGGATGCGCCTCCGGCGTGGAAGCGAGCACTCTTTCAATTGTACGCGGGATGCCGGGAAAGGGGATACGACCTTCGAGGAAGGCCTCGACGGCGACCTCATCGGCGGCGTTGAGGGCGATGGCGTGGGCTCCGCCTTTTTCCGCGGCTTCATAGGCCAGGCGCAGGCAGGGAAAGCGCGCGAAGTCGGGCTCCTCGAAGTCGAGATGGCGCAGGGCGGCGAGGTCGAAGGTGAGCGAGGAAGCAGGGCGCTCAGGATAGGCGAGCGCGTAGAGGATGGGCAGGCGCATGTCGGTGACCGAGATCTGCGCCAGGATGGAGCCGTCGACGTACTCGACCAGGGAGTGCACGGTGGATTGGGGATGGACGAGGACGCGCACCTGGGCGGGCGTGACGCTGAAAAGACGGCAGGCCTCGATGACTTCCAGGCCCTTGTTGAGCATGGTGGCGGAGTCGATGGTGATGCGCCGGCCCATCACCCAGGTGGGGTGCTTGAGGGCCTGCTCCGGCGTGATTCTGGCAAACTCCTCAAGCGGGAGCTTGCGGAACGGGCCGCCGGAGGCGGTGAGCCAGATGGTCTTCACTTCGTTGTGCGCGCCCACGCGCAGGCACTGGTGCACGGCGTTGTGCTCGCTGTCGATGGGCAGGATGGGTACGTTGCGCGCGCGCGCCGCCTGGGTGAGGATCTCGCCCGCGGCTACCATGCACTCTTTGTTGGCCAGGCCGACCGGTTTGCCGGCGAGAATGGCCGCGTGGGTGGCTTCAAGGCCGGCCACGCCTACGATGGCGGAGACGACGAAATCGGCTTCCGGGAGCGTGGAGCAGGCGACGGTGCCGGGTGTGCCGTGGACGACTTCGACGCCAGTGACGCCGGCCTGGCACAGGCGCGCGGTAAGTTGGCGCGCGAGTTCTTCCGTAGCCATGGAGACGATCTTCGGCCGCCAGCGGAGGGCCTGGGCCAAGGCTTCGTCGAGGTTGCGGCCTGCGGCCAGCGCCGCAATGGAGTAGCGCTCAGGAAACTGCTCGGCGATGGAAAGGGTGCTCCTGCCGATGGAGCCGGTGGAACCGAGGATGGCGAGTTTCTTCAAGACAGCTTCTAGCCTCCAGCTGCTAGCTTCTAGCTTCGTGTTTCAGCTTCTCGCAAGGCCGCTGCCGGCCGCGCGCGGCTGGAGCAGCAGAATCGAGAAGCTGGAGCGGTTGAAAAAGCAAAAAAAATCATTACACCGCGATCAAACGCGATCGCGCGATCTGGCTAGAAGCTAGAAGCTAATAGCTAATAGCTGGTAGCTATCTTAAAACCTGCGGTGAATCACCTGCGCGTACCAGAGCACGGGCGAGGCCACGAGCAGCGCGTCGATGCGGTCGAGGACGCCGCCGTGGCCGGGAAGCAGCGAGCCCGAGTCCTTGACGCCGGCCGAGCGCTTGAGCGCGGACTCGGCCAGGTCGCCCACCTGCGCGGCCAGGTTGATAAGGACGGCCAGCATGAGCCAGTACCAGGTTTCTTCGGGATACGAGAGCACGGCGAGATCGCGGGCCTGGAGCTGCGCACCGAGCTGAAGCAGCGCCCAGGCGGCCAGAAGGCTGCCGGCGACGGAGCCCACGGCGCCCTCCCAGGTTTTGCCGGGGCTCAGGCCCGGCGCCAGCTTGCGCCGGCCCCAGGCGCGGCCGATGTAGTAGGCCGTAGTGTCGCCGGCCCAGACCACGCAAAAGAGAAACGCCACCAGCGAGGGGCCGTTGGCCTGCTCGTGGAGGTTGTTGAGCGTGAGCAGCGTGAGACCGATGTAAAACAGGCAAAAAATGGAGGCGGAGGCGTCGGCCATCACCTGCTCGATTTGCCCGCGGAAGGCGCAGACGGTGAGCAGCGCCAGGCAAAGGGCGCCGAAGATCTCTGGCCGCAGGTCGGGCCACTCGAAGTTGCCGGCAAAGAGGGCAAGCAGCGAAGCCACCACCGCCATGCCCGGTGGATGGGCGCCGACTTTCCGGGCCAGGCCGAGATACTCCCACCCCGCCAGCACGGCAACAGCGGCCACGCCCAAAGAGAAGATCCAGTGCCACTTGGGCCCGAGAAAGACAAGAAACAGGACGATGGGAACAAGGACAAGGGCGGTGAGGACGCGTTTCATTCAGGGTTGAGAATACACTGCCGGGGCGGGCACCCGTACATGCTTGAAGAGTCCGCTTTCTAAAATAAGCTTGCTATTTCTTTTATATTTAGCTATGCTGACCGTGTCGCTGCCAACACGATCAGAGCAGAGGGGGAAATATGGCCACCACTGGGTTGAGCGAGAAGATCAGAAATCTGGCGGAAGTTCGCTATGTTCGCCCGGCGATCCGGGCGGGAAGGCAGCAGTTCTCGATTCGAGTGCGAGACCTCCTCAACGACCTAGAAGGCGAGGGGAAGGGCGGTGCAAGCCGCACGCCGCAAGTTTGCAGCGCTTTGCAAACTGCGAAATTCCTCAATGCGAATGGACTGGAGATCGAAGCCGTGGATGGGCCGCCGAAGAAGCAGAGCCCAACGGTCGTGGTCCATTATCGTGTCAGGGGGAACTCGCTCAGTTCCGCCGAGGCGCAGAAGTCAACAGGGGGGCCGGTCGTTCCGAGCCGTTCCGAGTCGCCATCGGAGAGGGCCCTGCGGCTTACCGAGAAATTGCGCGGGCTTCTGAAAGAGGAATTGGCTGAATATGGCGGCGGTGAAGCATTTCTTCGCTGGGTGCGCGGTTATGACGAGGAGGATGCGGCATGAGCCGCATCTTCTGGGATACGATGCTGTTTATATATCTCCTGGAAGACCATCCGAAATTTGCCGGGAGGGCAAGAGAAATCCTCGATCGCTCCTACCAGCGGAATGACTCTCTATTTACCAGTTATCTTGCCCTGGGAGAGTTGATGGCGGGCGCCGGTAAATCACAGGCCCCTCAGACTGCGGACCAGGTCACACGCGTGATTCACGAAATGGGCTTTTCGCTCCTCCCGTTCGATGAGGGCGCGGTCGCACCCTTCGGCTTGTTGCGATCGAAGCATAAGGTGAAGATCGCCGATGCCGTTCACCTGGCGTGCGCGTCGTCGGCCGGTATCGATCTCTATCTGACCGCTGACACGAACCTCTTCAGGCTCGATGTGCCCGGCATACAATTCATCGCAAACTTCAATTCATCCGTGCTCTGATGGGGTGTACGAATTGCGCGCGTGGGCGTCTCAGCCGGCCGCGATGTGAATGCGCGCGGGATCTTCTTCCACTTCGCCGCCGTCCTCGCCGATGCCGCCGTAGCGGCGCTCGCGTCGCTGGAAGTCGGCGATGGCCTCGAGCAGGTGGATGCCGCGGAAGTCGGGCCAGAGGCGCTCGGTGACGTAGATCTCGGTATAGGCGATCTGCCAGAGCAGGTAATTGGAGATGCGCATCTCGCCCGAGGTGCGGATAAGCAGGTCGGGATCGGGCATGTGCGCGGTATAGAGATGGCGGTGAATATCTTCTTCGCTGATGCGGTCGGGGCTCAAGTGCTTGAGCTTCATCTCCGCCGCGAGGCCGCGGAAGGCATCGACGATCTCGGAACGGCCGCCGTAGTTCAACGCCAGGGTGAGGGTGGTGCCGGTGTTGCGCGCGGTGGTGTCCTCAACCCAGCGCATCTTTTCCTGCACATCGGGCGGAAGGTCGCGGGTGCGGCCAATGTAGCGCATGCGCACATTGTTGTCCATCATGCGCTGCACGTTGCTCTCGAGGTAGCTCTTGAGCAGGCGCATGAGAAAGCTGACCTCGGCGCGCGGACGGCGAAGATTGTTTTCAAGGGAAAAGGCGTACAGCGTGAGCCAGGGCAGGCCAATGCGCGAGGCCGTCTCCGTGACCAGTTGCACGCTGCGCGCGCCCTGCTGGTGGCCGAGGAAGCGCTTGAGCGAGCGGCGGCCGGCCCAGCGGCCGTTGCCGTCCATGATGATGGCTACATGGTCGGGCAGGCGCTCGGGCTTCAGCGCGGCATAGACGGCACGCTCCTCCGGAGAGAGCTCGTGGATGCGCAGCGTGCAGGAAGAAGACAAAGGGCTCGCCTCAACTATGCGGTTACGGTTTCCACGCAGGCGACCCGGGGGCCGTCCGGAATGGAATGCAGACACGCGTCCGCATCGAACGAGATCCGCTCGCGGACCCTGCCTCCGCCCGGCGTGCAACCCCTCGAAGCCGGAGCCGGGGGTAACACCATCGAACCTAGCACAAGCGCCTAGGCGCCGCAATCGCACGGGCGCGGGAAAAACCACTCCTCACAAGCAGCCGCATTGCGCGGAGGCCGCGCACCGGGGCGGTTCGCCACCTGCTCGCGGATCACGCGGTCCGGCGGCGTCCGATGGCGGCATCCCGCACGGCGCCATAGAGCAGCGTGCGGTGCAAGGAGTCGAGGGCCGGGAGCAGCGCCGCAATCTCGGCCAGGAACGGCTCGCTGAGAATGGCAGCGACCTCTTCCTCGCGCAGGCTGCGGGCGTCGCGGACCAACTGGCAGACGTCCACTTCCAGGGCCGAGGCGAGGCGCTCGAGCGACCCCAGTGTGGGAATCGCTTTGCCGTTCTCGATCTTCGAGATGTAGGTGCGGGGCACCTGCATGCGTCCGGCAAGCTGGCGCTGGCTCAAATGCCGCGCGCGGCGAATCTCGCGCACCTGCGCGGCCACCCGCAATCCGGCTTCCGTTGTGTTTTGAGCGGGCGGGCTGGCCACCAGTTGCGGGGCCAAGTGTACGGGCTCCTCAAGGTCGAGGGGCCTGCGGCATCTCCTGCAAAGAGAGTTGCTGGTTCGGTACTGCATGAGGCGGCAGTACTCACACCGCACAACCTCGCGTGTTTCCACGCTTGCTAAAGTGGTTGCCATCGGGCCAGTTGCGGAAGCGCCAGAGCTTGCGTCTCCGCGGTGCCTTTTTTGCACCGATAGGTGCTACTCTCCGGGAAGTGAACCATAATTGTCAAGTAGAAACTTGGGGTCAAACAGAAAATAACGGCGTAAAACCCGAAAAATGCCGGAAAATCGCGAACCAAGGTAAGCAACCGAGGAGAAAATAAAGAAGATGAATCCATGCAACCATTCCTATGGCCGCGAACAGGCGTGGCGATTGTTAATGGAATGGACCGCGAGCGAGAACCTGCGCAAACATGCGCTGGCGGTGGAGGCGTGCGTGGCGGCCTATGGCGAAGCGGAGGCCAACCGGCTGGAACTCACCGGGGAAGAGCGGGCGGCGTTGATCGAGCTCTATTCAACGACCGCTCTTCTCCACGACTTCGACTACGAACGGCACCCGACGGCCGCCGAGCACCCGTTTGTGGGCGTGAAGGAGCTGGAACGGCTGGGATGGCCGGAGGCGCTGCGCACGGCGATCCTGGGTCACGCGCACTACTCGGGCGTGCCGCGCGCGACGCACCTGGCGAGAGCGCTGTTTGCCTGCGACGAGCTGGCCGGCTTCCTGACGGCCTGCGCGCTGGTCAAGCCGTCGCGAGCCATTGCCGACGTGGAAGTCGCCAGCGTGCGCAAGAAAATGAAAGACAAGGCCTTCGCCAGGGGCGTGAACCGCGACGATGTGATGCAGGGCGCGGCGGAGCTGGGTGTGGAGCTCGATGCGCACATCGCATTCTGTCTGGAAGCGATGAAGCGCCGAGCGGGCGACCTGGGGCTTTGAGCCGCGGCGACCCTTCCGAAGTTCGGCGAGCAGGACGCGCTGCAATCCGGCATGGGGCGCAGATCGTCAGCGGTCCGGACCCATCAATTTCACCCAAGTTATTCACAGCTGCGCGAATGCGCCGTGCCTTTAAGATGATGAGTAATTTCTCATCGGTTCGTGCGTTGAACCGGGGCCACGCAGCGTTTCAGGGAGCGACGCCGCGCGAAGCCAAGAGTCCTAAGCGGGCGCGACTCCAAGGAGCGACGGCCCGGCACTCTGGCCGAGACTCCGCGATATCTCCTGAAACGCTCAAAAAAAGAGACTATGCACGAACTTTCGCTCGATCCCGAAATCTGCACCGAGCGCTTCCGCGCCCTGAGGGCTACTTTTCCCACGCACATGAATCAGATCGAGGCCGAGCAGGCGCTGTACTGCCTGTGGCATCGCGGGCAGCGCCGCAGACTTCGACTGGGCTGGGTGGCGCGGCTGTGGCCGATCGGGGTGGGGTTGCTACTGGGCCTGTTCGCGCCCGAGCTGCGCGCGTTCCTGATGCGCGCGCATCCCTGGGGCATGTGGCTGGTGTTCCCATTTACGCTGCTGGCGCACCGGCCCGAGGTTGCCATCAACGAGCGGGTGGCGCGCACTCTGCCGCAGGTGATTCTCTATGCACAATTTCCGCTCGAGGGCCTGGTGGCGCGCATGGTTCTCAAACGCCACGTCAGCATTCCGGGCGTGACCGGGCAAATCTTCTACTTTCATTTTCTTGCCGTGGTGCAACTGGCGATGGTGAGCGGGATTCTCAACCCTCTTTTTGTTCGCTGAGCCCGGACTTTCTGACCGCCTTCAATACAACCTTCGTGTGATGCGGAGGGAAGAAATTGCTTGCATCCGTACACGCGGTAGCCCATCATGGATGTAATTTTTCCAATAGTGCTTTCTGCCGGAAAGGCTATGTCTGAGATACCGGGCATGATTCCCCCTGCCAAAGGCCGCTCCCCCGCAGCGGAGCGCGAAAACGTTCTGCATCCGTTCGACCAGGAAAAAGAGGTGCTGGAAAAGCGTGGCGCCCCGCCTTCTTTCTTTTCCGTGGTTTGGCCGATGCTCATCGGTGGTGCGCTGGCGTTCATAGCGCCTCGAATCCTGGATTTCCTCACCGCACCCGATCAGCATCTGGGGTGGGTGGCGCGCGCGGTATTTCCCTACGTTCTGATTGCCAGCCAGCCGCAGTTCCGGCTCTATGGCGAATATTCGAGTCAGTTGCCGCAGTACATTCTGCTGGCGCAGTTCCCGCTGGAAGGCGCGCTGACGACGTTCAATCTGCGGCGCCGCCTGGGAGTAGGCGCGGCCATCGGATTGCTGATCGTGATCCACCTGGTGGGCGCGTTCATTCTCTTTCTTCTCACCCAGCATTGATCCCGTTCCCAAGGGCTCCCAAACGACGGATGCGCCGGGGCTGCGGCATTTTCTGAGTTATTGTGTCCTTTTCATTTCCTCGTAAGGTCGCCGCTCCCTGTTGGTGGCGTCGACTCCGCCTTCCGTCTTCGCGATACAGCGACTCAGGAAATGCGCTCGGCGAGCGGATTGTGCGTGCGCAGCTCGGCTACGATCTCCGCGGCTGCAGCGCGGGCCTGCTCCTCCTTGTCGGGCGGAAAGCTGATGGCGCCCACGCGGGCGTGGCCGCCCCCGCCGTAGCGCTCGCAAATCTGCGCCAGATTCAGCATGCGGGCCGGGTCGGCTTTGGTCCAGGGATTGGAGCCCACGGCGACCTTGGTGCGGAAACTCGATTTGGAGAGGCCGATGGAATACGTGGCGCCCGGATAGAGGTAATAGGGGATGAATTTGTTGAAGCCCTCCAAAGGGTGATCGGTGATATCGAAAAAAATGGTGCCGTCCTTTTCTTCGGCGCGGCTGCGGATGAGCGAAATGGCCGCGCGGTGCCGCTCGAGCAATGGAGGCAGAAGCGGCGCAACGAAGGGCTGACGCAGGATTTCGGCGAGCGGCATCTCCGTAAGCAGCGGGATGAGGCGGGGAATGAAAGCGGGGTCCTGCGCGGACTCGATGATGAGCGTGAGCTTCATGGCCGGGGCGGCCATTTCGACGGCGGCCTGCGGGCTCTCATAGCGGGCGCCGTCCACAATATCGGCCCAGCGGATGAGGTCGGAGACCGGCGCAGTGGAGAAGCCATAGCGCGTGGAGGCAATGTGGGCAAGAAGGCTGGTGCAGGAGGTGTACGCGGGATCGAAGAACTTGTGCGCGGCGCAGACGGGGTCCTGCTGGCAGGCGAGAAAATGCGCCTGATCCTGCGGAGTAAGAAAGGCCGAAAGGTGATGATCGAACCACCAGGTGATGCGCGGCGAAGAGGAATATTTGAAGTCGACGATGGCGTTCTCGTCGCCGGAGAATTCGCTCTCATCGAACAGCGCGCCGGCGCGATGCACCAGGCCGTGGTACTCGTAGCCCGCGCCCGGGGCGATCCGCTCGCGATGGAACCGGGTGAAGAGGGCTGCCGAGCATGCTCCGTCGAAGCACTTGTCGTGGTAAAAGACGCGAATGCGCAAAACCTGGGATCCTCCGCGGGGGAGAAATTCAAAGGAACCGGAACTGAATAGCATCAAGGGCTTGGCCGTTTGTGTCAAGGAGGGCGGCGGAGGCGCGAGCCAGATGGTGAAACCGCGGCGCGCCGGGCGGCGTGCATCATTGGCGGCGAGCGCAGCGATCATGTACCCTCAAAAGGTTCCTGCGCGATGACCACGGATGCTGCACACGCCCGTTTTCCGCTCACCCAGGGCGTCAACCCGTGGCTGATCACCGTGGCCGTGATGCTGCCCACGTTCATGGAGGTGCTCGACACCGCCATTGCGTCGGTGGCGCTGCCCTACATCGCCGGGTCACTCTCAGCCTCGAACTCCGAAGCCACGTGGGTGCTGACGAGCTACCTGGTGGCGAATGCGGTGATTCTGCCGGCTTCCAATTGGTTCGCACGGCGATTCGGGCGCAAGCGGTTTCTGCTCATCTGCGTCACCATCTTTACGGTCGCGTCGTTCTTCTGCGGAGCTGCGCCCTCGCTTGCGGTGATCCTGCTGGCGCGCGTGGTGCAGGGCGCCGGCGGCGGCGCTTTGCAGCCGCTCTCCCAGTCAATATTGCTCGAGAGCTTTCCGCCGGCCAAGCGCTCCGCGGCCATGGCTGCCTACGCGCTGGGCATCGTGGTAGCTCCGGTATTGGGGCCCACGCTGGGCGGCTGGCTTACCGATACCTACAGCTGGCGCTACGCGTTCTATATCAACATTCCCGTGGGCATCCTGGCCGTGTTCCTCATCGCGCGGTTTGTGCACGATCCGCCGTACATCAGGAATGCGAAGGTGAGCGCGTTCGACAATATCGGCTTCGGCCTGCTGATTGTGTGGACCGGCTGCCTGCAGGTGGTGCTCGACAAAGGCCAGGAGGACGACTGGTTTGGCGCGGTGTGGGTGCGCTGGGCGGTTGCGGCGACCATAATCGGGCTCATTCTCTGGATCTGGCGCGAATGGTCCGATCCCAAGGGGCTGGTCGATCTTCACGTGCTGAAAGACCGCAACTTCCGCACCGGCTGCCTGATGATCGCCCTGCTGGGCATGTGCATTTACATCACCATCGCCATGTTGCCGCTTTTTTATCAGGAGGTGCTCGGGTACACGGCCTATAGCGCCGGATGGGTGGTGGGCCCGCGCGGCTTCGGGTCCTTTGTCGGCTCGCCGGTGGTGGGATATCTCGGGTCCCGCGTCGATCAGCGCAAACTGCTCTGCGGCGGCTTTCTGGGTTTCAGCGTCTGCTCGTACATTTTTGGCAGCGTCAATCTCAGCATCGGCCCCTGGACGTTGCTGGCGCCGATCATCTTTACCGGCTTTACGCTCAGCTTCGTGTTTGTGCCGCTGGCCACCATGACCGTCTCGACGATTCCCAATGAAAAAATGGGCAACGCCACCGGGCTATTCAACATGCTGCGCAATATCGGTGGATCGATTGGCATCTCCATTGCCACCACCTCGCTGGTGCGGCGCGCGGCTGCGCATCAGACGTATCTGGTTGCGCACCTCGCGCCTTCAACCGCGGAACTCGAGCAGAGGTCGGCCACGCTCTTCGGCTACCTTGGCCGGCAGATGGGCCCGCCCAGCGCGCGTTCCGGCGCTTTCGGCCTGCTCTATCAGATGGTTGAGCGGCAGGCGGCTTTGCTCGCCTACGTGGATATATTTCGCTGGACTGCCGTGCTGGCGTTCTTCTGCGCTGTGCTTACGTGGCTGTTCAGAAAACAGCCCAAGCATGCCGCGCCGCCGCCGGGTGCGCACTGAATGGCGATCTTTCCGGTGCACTGGGGCCGCGGTGCGCGCGCGGGGAATTGTCGCGCTTGGGGCAGAGGGGCGTGGACCTCATGGGGAACGGCTAACGCATTTTCTGAGTAGCTGTATCCCCAAGACGGAAGGCAGAGTCGACGCGACCAACAGGGAGCGGCGGCCTTACGAGGAAATGAAAAGGACACAGTAACTCAGAAAATGCCGTAAAGATTCCTTGCGCGCGAAGAAGGCAGGACGAGACCGCCGCCGCCTATGACCGCGCCATGGACGCCTATCTTCCGTTACCGGTTCGTCAGCTGCTGACCACCCAGGCGGCCCACATCAAGCTCTCGCACAATTATGTGAGGGCTGCGCGCGACCGGAAGGGCTGAACACGTTCAGCTCGCCTCCGCGCCGGCAAGCGGCTCAAACCGCCGCAGTTTTTCGTCGTATTGCTCGATGCGGCCGGTGAGGATGTCGTAATACCACCCATGTACTGCGAGCCGGCCTTCCATCAGGGCGCGTGCCACGGAGGGCTGTTCGCGCAAATTCTTGAGTTGCGCCACCACGTTGCCGCGGATCAGCGAAGCAAGTTCGGCATGCTCACCGTCGGCCGGGTCGAGAGGCTGGCGATGCACGAAAGCAGCCTCCACATACTGCAGCCAGCGCCGGGATTTCGGCAGTTTTTCAAGATTCTTACGATCGAGCGCGGCCTTGAGCGCGCCGCAATCAGAGTGGCCGCAGACGATCACGTGCCGGACTTTGAGCACTTCTACCGCGTACTCGACGGTTGCGGTGACGCCGTCCGCGCTGCCTGCATCCGCGACGGGCACCACATTGCCGATGGAGCGCGAGATAAAGAGCTCGCCGGGGCCTGTGCCGAGGATCAGATCGGGCACGATGCGCGAGTCGGCGCAGGTGATGAAGAGGTACTCAGGAGCCTGCGACTCGGCGAGCAAATGAAACTCGCTCTTGCGCGCCGGGAATTTTTCGGCGAGAAACTGTTTGTGCCCTGCGATCAATCGATCCACGTTGCGTATTAACCCTTCGGAGAAACTTGCTCTCTAACCAGCGTAACGCATGCGGATGGCGCGTTTAGCATGCGTGGCGGAAGTTTCGATACACTGGAAGCGGATCTATGTTTGACAATCTTACAGACAAGCTGCAACGCGTCTTCAAGAACCTGCGCGGGCAGGGCACGCTGACGGAAGAAAACATCGGCGAGGCGCTCAAGGAGATTCGCACGGCGCTGCTCGAGGCCGACGTGAACCTGAAGGTGGTGAGCGAGCTGATTGAGCACATCCGCGCCAAGGCCGTGGGAACGGAGGTGCTGACCGCGCTTTCGCCTTCCGAGCAGGTGATCAAGATCGTGCGCGACGAGCTCGTCGAGCTGCTGGGACGCGACACGGCGCGGTTCAAGTTCGCCTCGCAGCCGCCTACGGTGATTTTGATGGCGGGATTGCAGGGCTCCGGCAAGACGACGACCAGCGGCAAACTGGCCGCGTGGCTCAAGAAGGGCGGCCATCGGCCTATGCTGGTTTCCGTAGACGTGTACCGGCCGGCGGCGCGCGAGCAGTTGAAGGTGGTGGCGAGAGCGATCGAGGCTAAGCTCTACGAGGGCGACCTGAAGGGCGAGGCGGCGGGATCGGGGCTCGTCGAGCGATTGGCAAAAGAGGCGCGGCGCGAGGCGGTCATCATGGGCTGCGACACGCTCATTGTGGACACCGCGGGCCGCTTGCACGTGGACGAAGAGCTGATGACGGAGATGGAGCGGCTGAAAAAGCTGCTCTCGCCGGCGGAGATTCTGTTTGTGGCCGACGCCATGACCGGCCAGGATGCCGTCAACTCGGCGCAGGAGTTTCACGCGCGGCTGGGGCTGACGGGCGTGGTGCTGACGAAGATGGATGGCGATGCGCGCGGCGGCGCAGCGCTCTCGATTCGCCACGTGACCGGCCAGCCAATCAAGTTTATCGGCGTGGGCGAAAAGCCGGACGCCTTCGAGCCGTTTCATCCCGACCGCATCGTGGGCCGCATTCTGGGCATGGGCGACATGCTCTCGCTTATCGAGCGGGCCGAGGAGAAGCTCGACCGCAGAAAGAGCGAGGAGCTGGCCAAGAAGGCGCTGCTGGGCGATGGATTTTCGCTTGAGGATTTTCGCGACCAGCTGAAGCAGATCAAGAAGCTCGGCTCGATGGAATCGATCATGAAGATGATGCCCAGCGTGGGGCCGTTTGCGGGGCTCAAGCAGGCCAGCAGCCAAGTGGATGAGAAGCAGTTCGTGCGCCTGGAGGCGATCATCAATTCGATGACTCCGAAGGAGCGGCGCAACCACGAGATTATTTCGGGCTCGCGGCGCAAGCGCATTGCGGCCGGCTCGGGGACGACGGTGCAGGACGTGAACCAGCTTCTGCGCCAGTACGCGCAGATGGCGAAGATGTTCAAGCAGATGGGCCGCGGCGGGCTGGCCAAGAGCATGCTGCGTGGCGGCCTGAGCGGGATGGGGCTGGGCGGGCGGCAGAGGTTTGGGCGGTAGAATTGCGCCTAGAGTAGTCGTTTCAAGTTTGTCATCCTGAGCGATCCCGAGGGAAACGAGGGAGAGTCGAAGGATCTGCGGTTGCTTTCGCGGGAAGGGGTGCAGTGAACGACAACAATAACAAAACGCGCCCGGTGCGGAAGTTGACCGTCGACAACTTCTCGGTGATCAAACATGCCGAGTTAGAATTCGGCAAAATCACTGTGCTGATTGGACCGCAGGCGAGCGGGAAGAGCTTGCTTTGCAAGCTGGCCTATTTTTTCCAGCGCGTCGTCATCGAGCAAGCAGAATTGTCGATAAGGGGCGCGGAAGGGTTCGTTGGCTTTCGCAATCGAGTCACGGACGAGTTTTTCACGTGGTTTCCGCCGTTGGGTCTGGAGCGCAACGCCGAGGTCTTGTTTCTGAACGGTAGCTACTGGGTTTCGCTATCCCGAAATCATGCTCCGGGCATTTATGACCCCGATTTAGGGCAGGTTGGCGCAGGTGGAGGCTCCGTAGGGGTCGAGTTCTCTCCCGAAGTTCGGCTCCGGTTTGAGGATATCCAGAAAAGGATCGAAGCGGAGAGGGCGGAGCACGGAAGAGTGGAAGTTGAAAATTATGTCCACGAAATTCGAGATGTGCTGTTGGGTTTACAAAGCCGCACTCCCGACAGCTATATGTATATTCCGTCTTCTCGGTCCTTGTTTGTGACGCCCCAGAAGGCCGCTTTGGCAATAAGCCAGAGGGGCGATCCGATTGACCTGCGCTTTTCTCAAGACTTTTCCTTCGATTATTCAGTCAGGATTCCAAGGCACGGACTAGCGCATGATCTAAGCAAGTGGATCGACAGGGAGAGCCGACGAATTCTTCGAGGAGAAATTGAGGTTCGAGCAGGAAGAGCGGTATTTTTGGCTGAGGGCGATCGCGAGATTCCTCTTTCCCTCTTATCGTCTGGAACGCTGGAGCTTCTTCCTCTTGTAACTTGTTTGCGTGAATTCGTTGGGGCATCTTCCGCAGTTTCTCAATTGCTTGATTTGTCGCAAGCTCTTCATATGCGTCTCTTCTTTCTTGAAGAGCCAGAAATGAGCGTCTTCCCGTCAACGCAGTACGATCTCGTTCGGATATTTGCACGCATCGCCAACGAGCCAATACTAGATGCGCATTGGGTCATCACGACCCACAGCCCTTACATCCTTTCTGCCTTCGACAATCTGATCAAGGCCGGGCTAGTCGGCGACATCAGTGGGGATCATCGGGAAGCTGTCAGCAAGATCCTCGACCAGAAATATTGGATCCGTCCGGAGGACTTCCGTGCCTACGCGCTCAAGCCGGTTGAAGCCGATCCAGGCAAGTTCGAAACCGAGTCAATTTACGACGAAAAAACGGGCCTGATCGATGGCGATTACCTGGATGATGTCTCCAGCAAAATTAGCGACGAGTTCGGCCAGTTGCTGGAGATCCAGTATGGCAAATAGGCACGCGCCTCTCGTCCAACATTGCATTGAGAACATTCGCCATTCGAAAGTGAAACTGACGGACCCGGGCACAGGAAAGACCGCAATTCTCCTCAACTCTGACCGAGGCCAAGTGCGCCGAATCCGCGTGGACGGATGCTTAGCACCTCCGAATCGACCTGCGGCCGATTGGATTGCATCGAAGGCACAGGTCGTCGACGTCATCGTGGAATTAAAGGGAACGAACGTCGGCCGCGCGATAGTTCAGGTTCAGGCGACTTTGGACTTTTGGACCGGACACGCGGAACATGAGCAAGCGCAGCCTATCGGAGCCTGGATACTATGTTCAGAGTATCCGAGAGCAAGTACGAAAGTCGCCGGCTATCGAGAGAGCGTCCGTATTCGTGGTGCGATCCTTCTGATTTCGACCCACAACGGCGAAGAACGCGATTTCGCTGAATTCGTTCCGAAGAGGCCATGACCGCCCTCCAGGACCAGCTCGACGAGATTACCGCCAACACGCGGCGGCTGGTGCAGGCCGAGCGGCTGGCGGTGGGCGAGCGGGCCGTGGAGGAGCTGTTTCACTCCGGTATCGAGAGGAAAATTTTGCCGGTGGGCGCGCAGGCGCCGGAGTTCACGCTGAACGATGCGGCCGGCAAGCCGGTGCGCAGCGCCGATCTGTTGGCTCTGGCTCCTCTGGTGATCAAATTCTTTCGCGGGCGCTGGTGCCCCTACTGCATGACCGAGCTCGAGGCGTGGCGGGACGTCTACGGGCGGTTGCGCGAGTGCGGGGCGCTGCTGGTGGCCATCAGCCCGCAGGTGGAACGGCAGAGCGACTTCATGATCGGGCAGCACATGCTGCCGTTCCCGGTGCTGAGCGATCCCGGCTGCCGCGTGGCCGGGCAGTTCGGCCTAGCCTACACGGTGCCTGAGTATCACCGCGAGTACTACCGGTCGATCCTGGTGAATATCCCCTTCGTCAACGGGGACGAGAGCTGGCGGCTGCCGATCCCGGCGACGTATGGGGTCGACCGGGAGGGAAAGATCGTGTATGCCGAGGCGCATGCGGACTTCCGGGTACGACCGGAGCCCGAAGAGGTGCTGGCGGCTGCGTGTGCCTTCTTGTAAGGCATTCTTTTTAATTGGCTTAATGGAATCGACCACCCTGGACGGTCCAAACCGCGTCGGCTGATCTGGCAAAAGGCAACCAGCTCAAAAGGATGCATCCTATTTAGGATATCCGCATCAAAAAAGTTGACAGTATTTCACTCAATCTGCCATTCTAGCGACGCAGGTTTCTAAGGCAGAATTTCTTCCAAAGGCAGGAAAAATCCATGGCAAAGATTATTGGCATCGACCTGGGCACCACCAACTCGTGCGTTGCGGTGCTGGAGGGCGGCGAACCGAAAGTGATTGCGAATGAGGAGGGTGCGCGGACAACGCCCTCGATCGTCGGTTTCTCGAAGAGCGGCGAGCGGCTGGTAGGCCAGGTGGCCAAGCGCCAGGCCATCACCAACCCCGAGAACACGATTTATTCGATCAAGCGCTTCATGGGCCGGCGCTATGAAGAAGTGACGGACGAGATGAAGATGGTGCCCTACAAGGTGGTGAAGCAGGGCGACCACGTGGCCGTGGTGGCGCAGGGTAAGGAGTACACACCGCCCGAGATTTCGGCCATGATCCTGCAGAAATTGAAGAAGAGCGCCGAGGCCTACCTGGGTGAGACCGTAAGCGAGGCCGTGATCACCGTGCCGGCCTACTTTAACGACGCGCAGCGTCAGGCCACCAAGGATGCGGGCAAGATTGCGGGCCTCGAAGTGAAGCGCATTGTGAACGAACCCACGGCGGCGGCGCTGGCCTACGGGCTGGACAAGAAGAAGGACGAGACCATCGCCGTGTACGATTTCGGCGGCGGCACGTTCGATATCTCGATTCTGGAAGTGGGCGAAGGCGTGATCGAGGTGAAGTCGACCAACGGCGACACGCACTTGGGCGGCGACAATCTTGACCAGCGCATTGTGGACTGGCTGATTGCCGAGTTCAAGCAGGAGGAGGGGCTGGACCTGAGCTCCAAGGGCAACGAGATGGCGCTGCAGCGGCTCAAAGATGCCGCGGAGAAAGCCAAGATCGAGCTCTCGACCACGGTGGAAACGGAGATCAATCTACCATTTATCACGGCGGATGCAAGCGGGCCGAAGCACCTGGTGCGCAAGCTGACGCGCGCCAAGCTGGAGCAGATGGTGAACGATCTGCTCGAGAAGTCGATTGGGCCGTGCAAACAGGCCATGAGCGATGCCGGCGTGAAGACCAGCGACATCGATGAGGTGGTGCTGGTGGGCGGGCAGACGCGCATGCCCAAGATTCAGGAACTGGTGAAGAATCTCTTCGGCAAGGAGCCGCACCGGGGCGTGAACCCCGATGAGGTGGTGGCCGTGGGCGCGGCGGTGCAGGCGGGCGTGCTGGCGGGCGAAGTGAAGGACCTGCTGCTGCTGGACGTGACGCCGCTGACGCTGGCCATTGAGACGCTGGGCGGCGTGGCCACGCCCATGATTCCGCGCAACACGACCATTCCGACCAAGAAGACGGAGACGTTCTCGACGGCAGCCGATTCGCAGACCGAAGTCGAGGTGCACGTGCTGCAGGGCGAGCGGCCCATGGCGGGGCAGAACCGCACGCTGGGCAAGTTCAAGCTGGGCGGCATTCCTCCGGCACCGCGCGGCGTGCCGCAGATCGAGGTCACGTTCGACATCGATGCCAACGGCATTCTGAACGTGACGGCGAAGGACAACGCCACGGGCAAGGACACGCGCATCACGATTACGTCGAGCTCGGGCCTCTCCAAGGAAGAAGTGGAGAAGATGGCCAAGGAGGCCGAGGCGCACGCGGCCGAGGATAAGGAGAAGCGCGAGGAGATTGAGGCGCGCAACGCGCTCGACGGGCTGGTCTACAACATCGAGAAGATGCTGAAGGATTCCGGCGAGAAGGTGGCGGCCGCGGACAAGACGGAAGTCG
>JASHUF010000316.1 GCA_030040175.1 Acidobacteriaceae bacterium | reverse complement strand
CTCCACCACGGTGATTGAAGTGGGCGTCGACGTGCCCAACGCCTCGGTCATGGTGGTCGAGCACGCGGAGCGCTTCGGCCTGGCGCAGTTGCACCAGTTGCGCGGCCGCGTGGGCCGTGGCGCCGCCAAAAGCTACTGCATCCTGCTCACCGGCGAGCGCGTCTCCCCGCTTGCCGAGGAGCGCCTCGGCGCCATGGTCCGCACCCAAGACGGCTTCGAGCTGGCCGAGCTCGACCTCAACCTGCGCGGTCCCGGAGAGATTTTCGGCACGCGCCAGGCCGGCCTGCCCGAGTTTCGCGTCGCCAGCCTGGTCCGCGACCGGCAATTGCTCGAGCTGGCCAAACAGGAAGCGGCGCGCTTCGTCGCCGAACCGGCAAGCGAAGCCACGGAGGCGGAGCGCGCGCGCGTGCGCATCCATCTCAAAGAGGCGTGGCAAAGACGCTATGGTTTGGTGGAAGCGGGATAGAGCGCGAGGCACGGCGGAGCGGCGTGTCAGGCGCGGGGTTTCGACGCGTAATTGTGTTCGAGAAGTGGGCGGGCCGGCTCTTGCCTTCTACATAATCCCCGGCGCGGGCACGCCGCAGATCGTCTCAATGGGGAAGGTTTGAATCTCAAGATCCACGCTGGCAATCTCCGCGCCGCAATTGCGTTCGTGGCTGCGCGTGCACTGGCAGAGCTCAGTGAAATGGATGTGCCCGTTGCGGCTCAATTCCAGGCCTGAGGCAATCAGAATGCTATAAATGTCGATGCACGCCTGGCGCTCGAACTCGAAGAGCACGGTGATGGTGCCGCTGTCATTTGTTCCCCGGCTCAGCACCCAGCCCCCGCAACCCATAATCGCGCCGGTCAGCGACCGCAACAGGCGCGCCGGCTCTTCCGCTGAGATTGCCCGTAGCTGGATCGCCCAGGGGGCGCACATCTCGACCATATCGCTCGCTATCTGTTGCATCTGGAACCTCGCAAAAGGGTTATCGGAGAGCGGACTACCGGTCTGACGATTGTTTCGCGCTCGAACGAAGGCCGTGCCAAATCGCGACAGTCCATCCCCCGACCGGTGTCGAGCAGCGGGTTCCGGGGTAATTTGGAGGGCTTGAGCAGCAACCGTCTGTCGCTTGCGGCCGGAAGCGTCAAATCCAACAAATCCCGATTGTTATAGTCTCGTAGAAAGGTTATGATCGTCGGCTCGGGCATTGATCTGGTAGAAGTCGGGCGCATCCAGCAATCGATGGAGCGTTACGGCGCTCGTTTCCTCAACCGCGTCTTCACCCGCGCGGAGCAGGACTACTGCCTGCGCAAGCGCGCGGCCGCCGAAAGCTTTGCCGCCCGTTTTGCCGCCAAAGAGGCCGCGTCCAAGGCCCTGGGAACCGGTATGAGCCGTGGCGTCAATTGGCTCCAGATTGAAGTTGTCCGCGAATCCGGCGGACAACCGGGGATCGCGTTTCACGGCAGCGCGGCGCAGCATGCCGCTCGCCTGGGGGTGACGCGCGTGGTCCTCAGCCTCACCCACACCGCATCCCTCGCCGCAGCCAGCGTGCTGCTCGAGGGCGGCGGCTCGGCAGTTTTCTGAATGGCCGCAGGTCGAAGCCCAAAACCTGAAGTCAACCGGACCATCGGGGCGCGGCGACCCGGCACAACCCCAAACCCTGCACTCCAATTCCGAAATCGCCCTGGTCTGCTATTCTCAAGGCGTCAGCGGGCCTGGAGTCGACCAGCCCGGCAATGTTTCCAGGGGCGGGGTCGAGCGGGACCGCGGCTGCGGAGCGGGTGCGCAGGCAAGTTCGGGCGCCTTCCCGGACTGCCGCATTTCCGCCAGAGGAGCGACGTGCCAACCCGCAAAGAGATTCAGTGGTCGGAACTGAAGGTGGGAGCATTGGTCATGATCGCCATGGCTGTGCTGATTGGGCTCATCTTTCTCATGTCCGGCTCAACCGGCGGGCTGTTTGCCAAGAAGCTCCGTCTCCGCTCCTACTTTGCCAACGCCGCCGGTCTGAAGGATGGCGCTCCGGTCACACTCGAAGGCGTAACCATCGGCAATGTCCGCCGCATTCGCGTAGTTCCCAGCCGCAACCCCACCTCTGTTGAGGTCGATATGGAAGTCGGCGCCGAATCGCTCAGCGGCTTGCATACTGACTCGACGGCTTTCATTGCGCAGGCCGGGGTTCTGGGCGACAGCTACGTGGATATCGATTCCAGCCACGCCAAAGGCCCGCCCCCGGTCAACAACGCCGAACTTCATGCCGCCGGCTCGCCAACCATTCAGGATGTGATCCAGAGCAGCCAGCAATCCATCCAGCAGGTGCAGGTCACGCTGCTCAAGCTCGACAAGACCCTCGACGCCGTCAATTCCGGCCGCGGTGCAGTGGGCCGTCTGATCAACGATCGCGAACTCGCCAACCACATCGGCGCCATCGCCGCCAACCTGGAAACTGTCACCCAGGCGCTCACCGAAGACAAGGGCACGGCGGGCAGGTTGATCAACGACGACTCGCTCTACACACGTCTCGACTCGGCCGTGGACAAGCTCGACCAGATCGCCACTGCGCTCAATCAAGGCCAGGGCACTGTGGGCAAGCTGCTCCATGACGACTCGCTCTACAACAACCTGAATGACACCGTGAAGAACACCAACGAGCTGGTGTCGCAGATCAACTCCGGCCAGGGCGCACTGGGCAAATTTGTCAAAGATCCGGCCGTTGCCGCCAAACTGGATGACACCGTCTCCAACCTCGATTCCATTCTCAAAAGCATTGACCAGGGTCAGGGTACCGTGGGCCAGCTCTTCAAGAATCGCGAGCTCTACGACAACCTCAACAAAACCCTCACCTCCAGCCACGACCTGCTCGAAGCCATCCGCGCCGACCCCAAAAAATATTTCGTGATCCGCCTCAAGCTGTTTTAGGCGACCTGCAATAGTCGATAAGTCCGAATGGATTTGGGCCGATTTCAATCGGCTGTTCGGCGAGGTTGCTGGTCTTTCGCATGGGGACACTTCTACAACCGCGGGCGGAGAAATCGTCGCGCTGCGGCCCGGAACGGTTCTTATGGCGTGCCTGGAGGATAGCGGCGAAAACGGAAACCCGGACGATTTATTGGCATCAGGAGCGGTCGCGCCATCGCCGGAATGGCTTGCCTGCCGGGGTTCGCGCTGGATTCTGCGCATCGATGGGGACGGCGTAAGGCACGAATCCGATCTGCGCTGACTCGCTAACCTGCTGCTCTGAAGATCTTCCAGAACTGCACAAATGCCTTCAGCCGCACCACCTGAAAGTAGTCGTTGGCGATCAAAAAGAATAGCGAGGAGACAAGCACGGCCGCTTGCATTACGCCGTTGCCCAATGCGGCGGCAAACGGCAGCGGCGCGGCAGAGAAGACCATGGCCACCACCAGCAGAGCGATCTTCACAATGCCCATCACCAGGTTGATCTCCGCCAGCTTGCTGGTAAACGCCTTCCCCAGCCGCAAACTCCGTCCCAGGGCTGAAACTGCGGAGCAGTCTTCGAGCAGCGCCAGAAGCGGCGCAATGGAAAGCGCCCAGCTCTCCAGCGCCCACGCCGTGAAGAACCCCAGGGTGAGAAAGACGGCCCACATCGCGTAGCCCACCAGATCGGGCTCTCCCGCCGCAGAGATGTGCGTTACCGCCGCCCACTCCATCGCGCGGAGCCAGCACCAGAGGGTGAGAATCAGCAACGCCATCCAGGCGGCTTGCAGGCCTGCGAGCGTCAGCGGCCTTAAGCGCAGCCGCCGCTCCATACGCATCAGCACCAGGTTGCGTCCCACGCCGGAACACACCACCCACGCAACCAGCGCGGCTGGAAACAGCCATCGCGCCACCGCCAGCAGGTGCGGCGCATAGTAATCCCACACCCCGGTAAGCTGCACCACGGCCACCCACGGGTCCTGCGGGTCGAGCGAATTGAATCCGGACTTCTCGAGCGGATACGTGGTCAGGATGCGCTGCGCCTGCTCCCAGCAAACCAGCAGAATCGGAATCCCCACGAGCCAGCGCCAGGCGATCTCGATGAAAACCAGCGAGGGCCGCTTGAAGACCTCGCCCATGTGCTCCACCAGCAGCTGCGTTCCGCGCACCGGTTTGTGCAACTCCGCTACCCGCGCGTTCAATGGAGCGAATGCCATGCGCGCCCCCTCACTTCACCACCAGG
>JASHUF010000315.1 GCA_030040175.1 Acidobacteriaceae bacterium | reverse complement strand
GGCGAGCGCGTCTGGAACACGAACATCGCGCCCGGCCAACCTACTTTTTGGGCCTGTGCTCAAGGCGGAACGCCATGCCAGCAGTGGGTCAGCGGCCCTGCCTACGGATCTGCGGTGCAATAACGAGACCGGCTCGCACGCGACGGCAGCTCTCCCAGGCGATTTCAATTCCGAATCTCGGCCAGCAGGCGTTCGACCTCTGCTTTTTCTTCCGCCGTCAGCCCGAGCAGGGGCGCCCGCGGCCGTCCGCCGTAAAAACCATTGAAATCACAGGCGTACTTCACACCGGCAATCCCCAGGGAGCCGGCAATCCGGTTATTCGCGCCGGCAATCCGCTGCTGCTTGTCCGCCGCGAGCTTCGGGTCGTGATCCTTCCACGCGAGGTAAATCTCCTGGCAGGCCTGCGGTGCAAAGGCGGCGAACGCCAGAATCGCTCCGCATGCGCCCGCTTCCAGGGATGGAAGCATCGACGAACCCGATCCGGCCAGAACCTGGAATCCAACTTCCCTGCTCCGTGTCTTGGCCCGAGTTGGCGTTGCCACCGTCGTTGTCCCGGTCCCCGACCTGGCGGCCGCGCCCGCTCCTGCGGCCAGAACTTCGGCGCGCACCAGCGTCGGATCCGGCTCTGCCGGCGCGGCCAGCATGCGCGCGGTCGCCGCCTCGAAGAGCGGCGTAACCGTCACCGTTCGCCTGGGCGCGTTCCGGGTCAATTCCACGGCAGCTTGAATGCGCTCCACGCTTCCGCTGGAATCTTTGATTCCAATGATGTTAGGGTGACCGGCCAACTCCGCGATCACCTCGATCGGAATCTGGTAGGGCACGCACTTGGGAATGTTGTAGAGGATCACCGGCAGGGGCGATTGGTCCGCCACGCTGCGAAAATAGTTCAAAACGGCGGCCTTCGTAAGCTGCCCCGCGTAGTAGCTCGGCGGACGCACCAGGACCGCATCGTAGCGCGCACCCGCCGCGGCTTCGGCCAGCGCCAGGGTCGCGCCCACGCTTTCGCGCCCAACCCCGGCAATCAGCACCTTTTCCGGCGCCGTTGCCTCTGCGCTCGCCTGCAACACATCGCGCGACTCGGCGTCGTCGAGCATGATCGCCTCGCCGGTCGAGCCCAGCACCACCATCCCGGCGAGCAAACTGCGCGAATAGCGCGCCATATTGGCTTCGATTTTGCGGAAATACACGCGCTCATGGGGATAGAACGGCGTGGTCACCGCGGCAAAGACGCCCTCGATCAGCATGGAACCATTCTATGCGCAGCGCGCAGCCGGGCAACGGCCGGCCATGGTTTCGCCCCGCTTTGCCGGATCGCCCGTCTGCAGGGGTTGGTTCTCCGAAGTCTAAGCGGTAGGGCAACCATCGTGCCAAATCCTCTCAGAGCGGGTAATTCCTGCGGCACTGTTTACTCTTATTGTTCCACGCGGAACGCGAAATCCTAGGGTTTTCTCTGGCTTTCCCCGAGTTTTCTCCCAAAACTTCAACCAAAACTGCAACCCTCGCACCCGAGTTCTTAAGATCGGCTCAGCACTTACGAGGGCACTTCCGAGTACGTTCGCTCCTCATGAAGCTGTTGCAGAGCGTATACAGTCGTCGCCCGCCTCTGCATGGCTGCGATCCCCTCCGCCGCCGCCTGCGCGGCGGCGATGGTGGTGATGGTCGGCACCCGCGCAAGCACGGCAGCCCGCCGGATGGCTTTCTCGTCAAAAAACGTGTCCTGGCCCCGTGGCGTGTTCACAATCAGTTGAATCCGCTCGCCTTTTACCAGGTCCACCACATTGGGCCTTCCCTCTTTCACCTTGAAGACCCGCTCCACCATGAGCCCGGCGCGCTCGAGGGCGTTCGCCGTGCCCTCGGTGGCCACAATCTTGAACCCAAGGTGGACGTATCGCCGCGCCAGTTCCACGGCCCCGGGTTTGTCATGGTCGTTCACACTGAAAAAGACCGTCCCCGCGGCCGGCAGCACCTGGCCCGCAGAAAGCTGCGCCTTGGCGAACGCCTCGCCAAAGCTGGCAGCGACCCCCATCACCTCGCCGGTCGACTTCATCTCCGGCCCAAGCACCGTATCCACGCCGGCAAACTTGTTCCAGGGAAACACGGGCGACTTGACGTAGTAATGCGCGCCCGTGCCCAGGTCTCTGCCCGCGGCCACCTGTTCGGGGAGAAGCTCCCGCAGCTTGCGCCCGGTCATCAGCCGTGAGGCAATCTTGGCCAGCGGCACGCCTGTAGCTTTCGAGACATACGGAACGGTTCTCGATGCCCGGGGGTTCACCTCGATCACATACACATGGTCACGGCCCTCAGCATCCTTCTGGATGGCAAACTGCAGGTTCACGAGGCCGATAACCTTAAGGGATAACGCGAGCTTTCTCGTGTAAGTGCGCAAGGTTTCAAGAGTTGAGTCTGCAATGCTGACCGCCGGCAGCACGCACGACGAGTCACCCGAGTGGATGCCGGCCTCCTCAATGTGCTGCATGATGCCGGCAATCAGCACGTCTTCGGAGTCGCACAGCGCGTCCACGTCCACTTCCACCGCGCTCTCGAG
>JASHUF010000314.1 GCA_030040175.1 Acidobacteriaceae bacterium | reverse complement strand
TCACCCGCGAGCAACCGGTCCAGGACGTCGAAGGAAATGTGCCAGCCTGCCGCGCCCCACGCCACGAAGCGGCGATCGATGGCGTGCCACAACCTGAGCCGCGTGCCGCCACCCACCCGCTCGAGCTCCCACCGCAGATCGTGGTACTCGAGTAGGCGCGGCCGGTCCGCGCGCGTCACTCTCGCTTCGGAGACGTTCCCCGTTCCCACCCAGGTGAGCTTCACCCTGGCGCCCGCCGTACCCAGACTCCCATCGACGTCAAACGGCGCCCACTGGCCCAGGTGCTTGGGCTCGGTGAGCGCCAGCCACACCTTTTCCGGCGCGTGGCGCAGCTCCCGCGTGAGGATCAGCGTCCACTTCTCTCCGTCTTTTTCCACCTGCGCCGCGCTCGCCGGGCCCGGTGCGTACTGCGCACCATCGCTCATCGATTCTTCTCCTGGCCTCAGCCCTGCCAGCGCATCAGTTGCGTAAGCTGGATGAGATTGCCGCAGGTGTCGTTCACCATGGCGATCTTCGAGCCGGTCACGTCCTTGGGCCGCATGGTGAACGCGGCGCCGCGCGCCTGCATGCGCTCGTAATCGGCCCCGAGGTCGTCGGTGAAGAACATGGCCGCGGGCTGGTTTTGCTGAAACAGCGCCTGCTGGTACGCTTTGGCTGCCGGGTTCGCGTTGAGCGCCAGTTGCAGCTCCGTGCCCTCCGGCTCCTCGGGCGAGACCACGGTCAGCCAGCGATACGGCCCATTGCTGAAATCGGCCTTCTTCTCAAAGCCCAGCACTTCGGTATAGAAATGCAGGGCCTTCTCCTGGTCGTCGACATACACGCTCGTCAATTTGATCTTCATTTCGTCTCTCCTTGGGGTTGCGTACGCGGCCCTGTTTGCGGATTGGCTCACGGTCGCGGTTTGGGCCTTGAACGCCGTCTCCTTGCTCGCCTTTTCGTTGCCGCCGGCCGTCGAGAGGATTTAGGGGAAGGTGATTTCGGTGACGGCCTCTCGCCGCCCCCCATGCGATCGAGATGCCGTTCGAGAGCATCGATATGCGCTTCCCAGAACCGGCGGAACGGAGCCAGCCACGCCTCTACTTCCTTGAGCGGTTCCGGTTTCAGCCGGTAGAGACGTCGCTGCGCGTCCACCATCGATTCCACGAAACCCGACTCGCGCAGCACGCGCAGGTGCTTGGACACCGCCGGCTGCGGCATGCCCAGCCGGCGCTCGATCTCGCCCACCGATCGCTGCGACGCGAGCAGCAGGCTCAGAATCGCCCTGCGGTTCGGCTCGGCCAGAATTTGGAAGGCGGATTCCATCGCCTCTTGTATATACCTCTATGAGCATATACGTGTCAAGGAATATAAAAACAAAATTTTCCCGCGGCCATGCGCCGGATGCCGCGCCTCATGACCCAGGTGCGCGCCGGCAGACGTAGGGTATAATAGGCCGCATTCAAGATAGCGTGCGTGCGCGGTCGTGATCGAAGAGTGAGGATCGGCGTCAATGGCTCCGCTGCTGATGTGGCTCATCATGGTGCTTTGCCTGGTGATCTCCCTCGGTAAGTACCTCTTCGGCTTAATCCTCCAGCTGGCGCACCCCTCCACGAAAATCCGCAAAGACTATACCTATGAGCCCACCGTGAGCGTGCTCATGCCCTGCTACAACGAGGGCAAAACGGTCTACGAAACCATCGAGAGCATCAGCAAGAGCAATTATCCCAACGGCAAGTTCGAAATCATCGCCCAGGACGACTGCTCCGCCGACGATAGCTACCAGTGGATGCTGAAGGCGCAGCGCGATTTCGCAAACATAAGCATTCGCGTGGGCCGCAATGAGGCAAATTGCGGCAAGGCCCGCACTGTCTGCAACGCGCTCCAGCACTCCAATGCCGAAATCATCATCTCCATCGACTCCGACTGCATCTTTCATCCCAACGCCATTCGCGAGCTCACCGCCAGTTTTTCTGAGCCGCGGGTCGGCTCCGTCGGCGGCCGCGTGGGCGTGCGCAACCCCAACCAGAGCATCATCACCGCCATCCAGACCATCGTGTATTACGCGGCTTTCGAGCTCTACAAAATCCCCGAGAACTGGACCCGCAGCGTCTGCTGCATCAGCGGCTGCCTCTTCGCCATCCGCCGCGAACTGCTTCTTGCAATCGAGCCGGCCATTCGCGCGCGCCATTGGTTCGGCGTTCCCGTCAACCAGGGCGAGGACCGGTTCCTCACCCACCAGACGCTTTTGCACGGCTACGGCACCTACATCAACAACGACGCGCTCTGCTGGACCACCGTTCCCACCACGCTCTCCGTGCTCTTCAAGCAGCAACTGCGCTGGCGGCGCAGCATTGTGCGCGACTTCTTCTTCACCCTCCGCTCGCTCCCCGTACATGTCTTCAGGCTGCACCCCAACACCGTGCTCACGCTTGTGCTCATTCCCCTCGGAGCCATCGTCGCGCTCCTGGTGATCGTCAACTCCCTCGTCTCCGACCCTTTGGCGTGGGCCGGGCCCATGCCCCTGGTCACAGCGCTGGCCATCGCCGCCGTCCTGTCGTGGTGGATCAAGAAGCACAGCGTGCATGAAACCATCGCCCATCCCCTGGCCTTCGGCGCCTATATCGCCTGGGCCATCGCCAGCAGCCTCTTTCTCACGCCCCTCGCCCTCTGCACCATGGATTCGGCCGACTGGGGCACGCGCGCCAAACCCCTCGAGGAGGTTCCAGTTGGCAACTCCCGCGCTTGAACCCGATGTGAAGCCTGCGAAGACCAAGGCTGCAGGCAGGCAAGCTCTCCACTATCGCTTCATTCTCGCCACCTACCGCATCTTCGCCATCGCCGCCTTGTATGCGGTGCTCATCGGCGTGATCGCCTATGCCTTCGTGATGGGCTTTTACGCCGTTAATGCCTCCTGGGCCGCCCCCGTCATCCTCACCGCTACCGACGAAAAAAGCCTCGATTTCCGCGAGAAGCTCATCACCAGCCAGCAGAGCATCGAAGACCTCAAAGTCGACGCCGCCAAGATGGACTCGGGCCTCAAGGAGATGCGTTCCCATCGCGATTCCCTCCTCGCCCTTGAGCCGGAAATCGCAAGCGCCATCACCAGTGAGCGCGCACACGATCGCATCGACGCACCCGCCCTGTCCGCTCTCGATCGCCAGAAGCTCGCCGACGACGCGCAAACCAAACAGGTGCTCGCGCAGCTTGACGCCATGCAGTCCGACATTCAGAAAGATTTGGCCTCGGGCCTGATTACCAGGGCCGACGCCGCCTCCCAGATGGCCGCGATCAATCAGACCGCCACGTCTTACACTGACAGCCGCATCGCCGAAGTTCTCCTTACTGACACCGTTCTCGACAAGACCACCATCGGCGCCACTACTCTTGAAGCCCTGGAACGGCAGGCCGAGCTCCGCGCTGAAGCCGCGCAGCTCGATGTCGCCATCCAGGTGGCCGAAAAGGAGCTCACCGAAGACAACCGCCAGATCGCCCGCCTCCACGATGCCATCGTCACCGCCAGGCAGAGTCCCTATTACCTCAGCGCCACGGGCCAGAATCTTCTCAACTACGCCTTTGTCCCCTACGACAATCAGGCCAGCGCCGCGACGGGAAGCCCCATCTACGACTGCTACCTGAACATGATTCTCTGCCGCAAGGTGGGCGTCGTCGTCGCGCGCTTTCCCGGCGAGGAACAAATTCTTCATCCCATCTTCAAGACGCAGATTCGCGGCTTCCTCATCCAGATGGATCTCCAGCATGAGGAATCCGCCAAATCCAAGACCGTATTCCTCGGCGCAAAACCGCTGCTGTTCTAGGATCTCTTCACCGCCCCCTCCAGGAGCATTCGATGGCACTCAAGGCATGGCTGTGTGCGTTGTTCACGTTTTTGTCCTTTCCTCTCTGCGCCCAGAACCCCGGCGACGCCGGCGCCTATTGCACCTATCTCATGGAGCAGGCCGAGGCGCAGCGCAACCTTCTGCGCACGCCCACCGCGCAGGGCGGGCTCACCCAGCCTGAAACCGGATTGCCCACGCAGCTGGTCGGCGGCGCCACGCTCGGCGTCTCCGACGTCAGGAAGGCCTCGCTCACCATGGAGGTGGCGCGCCGCAACTGCGACCTTTACCGCTCCACCACCGGCGTGCAGCAGCAACTGCAATACGCCATCCCCAGGCTCGAGCGCCAGGCGCTCCAGAACCGCCTCACGCTCATCGACCGCGCCTCCGGCCAGCTCAGCGCGCTCATAGACGCCACGCGCACAATGATGGAGCAGCAGAACGCCACCCGGCTCATGGTCTTCTCGCTTGAAAACACGCGCATCAAGCTCGAGGCCGATCGCGCCGATACGCAATCAAAGATCGCCGCTATCTACGTCCCCGATCTCAGCACCACGCCGCTCAAGCAGATGATCGACCAGAAGCAGAACCAGGAGATCGCCGAGCAGCAGGCCCAGAACCGCCTCAATCGCCAGAACAACTGGGACCTCGCCCTCCAGGTGGGCGTGCACCAGCAGGTCAATCCCGTGGCCCAGGGAACGCAGCCCTACGGGTCTTTCTCCCTTAGCTACAACCTCGCCGGCCGCTCCATTGACCGCCATCTCGACAACGCGGTCACCGCCTGGGGCGACTGGAAAAAAGTGCAGGAAGGCGACGTCATCCGCAACATGGAAGTCCTCCATCAGGAGCTCAATGCGACCATCGCGGCCGACGAGGCCAAGCAGCAATCGTTAGAGCAGCAGATGCAGGAGATTGACAGCGATCTCAAGGTGGTCGCCGCGCCCGACACCACCGCAGCCGTCGACTTCCGCAATCAGCTTGAGGCAGCCCGCCTGCTTCTCGCAATCGAAGCGGACGACACTGCCTTCCGCCTCTCCCATCTGCGCGATTACCTGTCCACCAACTTCTGACCTTCACACCGCTGGCGACACCCCATCCCGCCTTCAAGGGGAAGCCCCTCTCGGCGAGCGGGCCGCCCGTGGGAAAAAGCCCGGCTGCTCAAACGGCGGAACTTCGCTGGTTCCACCGCGTCCTCCGTCGCTGCCCGGGAGTCAGGATTCTGCGGTCGTCGGGTCGATGACCAGCGTGACTTCTGCGATCCGGTTTGCCGGGAAGCCCCCCTGCTTGGCATGCTCGCGAATGGTCTTTTCGTCGGGAGCGATATAGACGCAGTAAATCTTGTCGGCGGTCACATAGCTGTGCAGCCACTGGATCTGCGGTCCCAGACGATGGAGCACGTCACAGGATTTCTGCGCGATGGCCAGGAACTGCGCGGGCGTGGAGCTGCCAATTCCCCGAATCTCGCGTTCGATAACAAATTTAGGCATGCTGCCGCTCTTTCTTTTCTCTAGTTAGTTCTTTAGGCGCATCCGGCGCGGAACCCTTTCGAGAGCACCGCGGCAAGCCCGCCGCGCTTCTTGAGCCGGGAGGCATGCAAAACTCTCTCTGCACTACGGTAGTGTTTCTAATGCGCAACTTACGTGGTCGTTCCAGTCCACGAAGGAGCCCTGGGGATTGTCTCTCCATGCCCAGACATGCAACTCGTAAAAGCCCGGCAGCCCGTAGCGGTTGGGAGAAGCGTCTGGCCTTGCAGTGGAAGGGCCGTCGATGTACAGCATCAGGTGACCATCCACCTCGGGTGGAGGGGCGCCGGCGGGGATGGCGCTCGCGAAGATGATGAACTCGACCGCCACCAGCTTCATTGCGCCATTCGCCTGCGGCTCGTAGATCAGGGCTTGCGGGCTCGTGGGGTCGAGCTGTCCATTACTCAGAGTCTCTCCATTGAACTGGCCATTGACGTAGTGGACGCCCATGGCGCCGTGGTCGGAACCGCTGACGCAACCG
>JASHUF010000313.1 GCA_030040175.1 Acidobacteriaceae bacterium | reverse complement strand
CAACAATCAACACGGCCAGGAGAAAACGCCGGCTCTCTTGTTCTTTCTTGCTCTCGATAAAAAGAGGAGATCGATCCTGATCTTCTCCCTCGCCTGCCAACGCGATTTGCTCGTCTCTGGATGGCATGCCCGATTCTCTCCGGGATTCTCAGCAGTCACTATAGCATTCACCGGACTATGAGCCTCTTGTTCTTGCCCGGTCAGTGTTTGAGAATCTTCGGCAGCTCCTCGCGCTGTGCGGCTTTCCGGCAGATCGAGACCGTTGAGGCCGGTTGACGAGCAAATTGAAGGGCAGCCCGGATGGGCTGCCCTGCTCTGTTCCAGCTAACTCCGCTAACTCCGCGAACTCCGCTAGCCTCGCTGACTCTGCTCCTTACGGCAGATAATAGCGGAACGAAGTGAACACCATGTTGTCGTCGCCATGTGCGCCATTGGAGGGGTTCAGCGTGCCGCCGTTGCCCGACCACAGATCGCGGCGGATCAGGCTGTACTGCAAGCCCTGGCGCAGTCGGCCCTTGGGGCCGGCGATGATGTTGTACCACCAGCCGGCGGTGAACTCCTGCACGTCCTTGTTGTTGCCCTTGCAACCGTTAGTCGAGTTACCCGGAGTGGTCGGATCGGAGGTCGGGAACGACGACGTGGAGGCAGGCTCGATCTCGCAGCCCGACATATCGGCGTTGTAGGCGCCGTAGCCGACAGTCTTGCCAAAGAGGGTGTCGCCCGTGACGTTGTCCACCGTCCAGTCGCGGGCGATGTAGTCGCCGCCGTAGTTGAAGTAGAGATTGAGGCGCGCGGTCGGGTTCAGCTCCACCGTGCTGAGAGCCGAGAAGCCGTGCAGCGGGGAGATGGTGCCGTCGGGACGGAGAGTCACGTCGGCGATGGTCGAGGAGCCATAGCGGCCCACGCCGTCGCCCCAGAGGCCCTTGAGCCCGATGGTGACTTTGTTGGTTGCCAGCGGCCCGCGAACGCTGCCGCCGATGCCGCCGCCCCAAACCGTGTTGTTGCAGGGTGTGGTGGCGCTGCCGCAGACCGCCTGGCTCGCGATGGCGGTCGCCGACGGATAAATGCGATCGCGGAAGGAACGGCCGATGCCAAACAGCTCCCAGTGACCCCAACCCGGCTCCGCCGCGATCTTGGCGATGAAGTCCGGCGTCAGGTTAAAGGAGTAGTTGACCAGGTTCGCCCCCGCGGCGCTCTCGGCAGCGTTGTAAAGACCGCCGTTGGTGCCCGCCGAGCCCAGCAGTATATTGGTCGGCAGGTTCTGTCCGCCCGGGTTCAGCGTTTCCGCGTTCTCCGCCGAGATACCGAGGAAGAGCGCCTTGCCAAAATCCTTGCTCACGCGGAAGCTCTCCTGCCGCGCCCACACAAAGCCGGCTTCGTACTGTGCATCGATGGTGGAGGGCAGAATCTCGGTGCCGCGGGTCAAACCCTGCGTGGTCTCCGTGGCCAATGACCATCCCTGGCCGCCGGAGAAATCCCAGCCGCTGGCCGTCTTGGCATCGGCCCACAACTGGCGCTGGCGCATGGTGTAGCTGTTGGACTGGTTGTTGTTGGAGGTGGTGCCGGACGAGAGCCAGTCCGCCTCGTAGTAGCCACTCAGCGTGACACTGGAAAGCTTGCCTGTTGCTTTGAGAGCGGCACGCGACTGGCGGCCGCTGGCGAAGAATTCGCTCAGGTTGTAAGCATCGGAGTTCGCCAGCGGAACGCCCGTGAACGGGGTGTTGATGTCGCCGGCGGTGGCGGCGCCGCGCCACACGGTTTCACCCGCCAGGAAGCTGCCGGTGGGCGAAAGGGTGATGCCTTTGAAGTAGATCGCATCGGGATCCGTGATCTGCTTTTTGATGGAGTTGGTTTCTTCCGTCAGCGAGGAGACCACGGCCGCGTTCGCCGACTTCATTTCGTTCACCGTGCTCTCGAGCGTGGAGACCGCCGTCTGATTGTCAGTGAAAGCCTGCTGCTGCGCATCCACCGCAGCCTGTGCCTTGGCGGCTGCCGCCTGCGCATCCGCGGCAGACTGCTGCGCCTGCTGGAGCTGCGCGTCCTTGTCGGCCAGGCTTTGCTTGAGTGCGTCGATCTGGCTCTGCATCTGCTGGCGCAGGGCATCGATCTGCTCCTGCACCGAAGGCGACGGAGGCGCCGCCTCGGTGTGGTGCTTCCTTTGCGGAGGGGCGTCCTGGGCGCGGACGCAGGAAACAACGAGACCGGCTGCGAGCATTGCAGCAGCAGCCGCATAGAGTTTGAATTTCATCGGGCCTCTCTTTCCTCTGGAATCAGTGAATTTGCGCAAAGCAGGAAGCTGCACGCGGCTCCCCGCCGACACTCTTTCATTTCAGGCGATCGCACCTGCCGGCCGATCGAAGACAGTGAACTGACCAATCGCAAACGAAAGATGAATGAGATCTGGAGTCACCCCATGGTCGTGCGGTATTCCACCATGAAAGCAGAGGGATGCTTCCAGCTGATGAAGCTTGCCTAGCCGCTTCCGAATCCAAGACTCGCAGAAGTAGATGAATATTTGACGAATTCACATATTTTTCACAAAACAGGGGGAGTGCAGGAAAAGGGAGTGCGGAAAGGGAGAGATTTTACTTTCCTTTAACAAAAATGTGCGTATGGGTATTTGGGGGTTCGAAAGAGCGCATCGCGAAGATGCGCCACTAACGGCTTGAAGCCTCTCTGCCTGCGCTCAACAGGTTGGCGAGGATGCGGTAGGAGCCGGGCACGAGCTCAGGGAACTGGCGGTACAGGGCGTAGGCCACGTAGATGTAGGTTCCCTTGCCGGGATGGGTGACAAGCAGGCCGCCACGCTGGGGGTCCTGGCCGGGATCGGCGGTTTCGGTGAGCGCGGTATAACCGGGATCCCAACTGTCGAGGAAGGAGTGGCCGCGTTCTTCAAACCATCCGTCGAAGTCGGCCGCGGTGATCTGGTTGGGCCGGGAGAGCAGCGGGTTCGATGGATCAAGGAGCTTCACCGGCGCCCGCTCATCCACGACGCGCTCCGCCGTGCGCCCCATCGATAAAGGCAGCGGTGCGGGAAAGTTGCCGCTCTGGTACTGCACCACCAGCGTACCGCCCTGCCTGACGAACTCCTCGAGCCGCGGCTCTGCCTGCGCCAGGGCGGGACGCGCGGAGTAGGCGCGGATGCCGACGACGAGAACATTCCACTGGGAGAGATCGCCGCCGGCAAGCTCGTCGTCGGAGAGAAGATGCGGCTCGACGCCGAGGGCCGCGATGGCATCGGGCACCGTGTCGCCGGTTCCCATG
>JASHUF010000312.1 GCA_030040175.1 Acidobacteriaceae bacterium | reverse complement strand
ATTGTCGTCAACTCTCGATTACGCCGATGTCCTGCCGACGGTGAAGTTTAGCGGAACCGGCGCTCCGGCGAGCATTACCCCAGGCACGGAAGCGCTTTTTATCCAGAACAGCTTCGCTCCCTCGGATATGGTCACCTGGCTGAAAGGCAAAAACATTCTGCACTTTGGCGGTGAGGTGCTGATGGAGCAGGACAACTCGACTCCATGGGGCGGCATTAACGGCGCAACCCTGTCGTTCACCGGCCAGTACACCACCAGCAATCCCGCGATTTCGGAAGCCGGCTATGCCGACTTCCTGTTGGGAGACGTGCAGGCGTGGAGTACAGAGACGCAACCGAAACACTACATGCGAGCCAAAAATCCTTCGTTCTTTGTTCAGGACGACATCAAGCTGCGGCCGAACCTGACCGTCAACCTCGGCGTGCGCTCGGAAACGCATGGCGGATCGACAGAAAAGTACAACAATGCGGGTGGATTTGACCCCACCCTTACCGATCCGGTGGCCAGTCCGGGCCCTGATTATCCTGTCAATGCGTTGGGCTCGATCTGGTTCGCCGGCCTGGACGGTGCGCGGAGGCAGAGCTACGCGACCAAGACCCTCGTAATGCCGCGCCTCGGATTCGCCTGGACACTGTCGCCAGACTGGGTGGTGCGCGGCGGAGTGGGGCAATACGCTTCGTTATGGAGCATGGACACCGTGGGCGGAGTGATGGGCTTTGGGTCGGGCTGCGGCGTTCCCAACTTGTGCGGCGCGGTGGGCAGTGCCACTACTTCCAGCACCACAACACCGGTGGTGCAGCTCTCGGGCAGCGGGGCGAGCTTGCCCGTGCTCACAGGAGCTTCAGCCCGCGACCCTGCCAATTACATTCTGCCCCTTGTTAATGGGGTTCCAACACCCCAGGGAAGCAACGGGACCATCCCCTACACCCCTTACCACCTTCCCATCCAGAACGGCTGGCAATGGACCGTGGGGGTGCAGCGGCGTTTGCCCGGCAATATGGTGGCCGAGGGGCAGTACGTCGGCGCCCATTGGGAAAACATGATGTTCGAGGCGGATATCAACCAGCTGCCCGCGGGTGAACTAGGCCAGGGGCAGGCGGCACGGCCGTACCCGCAGTTCTCCGGCATCGGAGTTGGATCCGGCGGCTCGCGTACCGGCCAGTACAGCGGCATCTCGAACTACGAGTCGGCGTCCTTCATGCTTCACAAACCTATGGGCTATGGCCTGGCTGCCGAACTCAACTACACATGGTCCCAACTGAAGGACGACATGGACGACTCCGGCTGGGGGGAACAGTTCGGTAACGTGTTCTATCAGGACGCGTATAATCTCTCGGCTAACTATGCGCTTTCCAATTTCAACCGGCCCAATGCCCTCAAGGGCGAGCTGCTCTATACGATCCCACTTGGAAAGGGACATGAATACCTGAGCTCGACTGCAGCCGATACGGTGCTGGGCGGCTGGACCGCGTCGGGTGACTTCGAGGCCGAGTCGGGAGTTCCCTTTACCGTGACGATGGACAACCCTGTAAACGATGGCTCGCTGGGTTCGAGCGACGGCAATGGTCAGGCGGCGCTCTATCCTAACCGGGTTGGGAATCCGAACTCCGGGGGGCATTCGGTGGCAAGTTGGTTCAATCAACTGGCGTACCAATCGCCCGCAGCGAATACCTTCGGCACCAACCCGAGGAATTCGCTCACGGGACCCGATTTTGTGTTCTTCGATTTCTCCATGGCTAAGAGTTGGAGTGTACCGGGGTGGGAGTCAGGCAAATTCCAGCTCCGGATGGATGCGGAAAACATCTTCAACCATCCAGACTTCCGCAACCCCAACAGCGTTCTCAGTCATGCGGCTCTGAACAGTGATCCCCCGGTATCTGACGTCAGCGTCGGCAACATCACAGGAACCGACGGCAATTACGGTCGAACGATTCAGCTCACGGGCCGCTTCTCCTTCTGAAACCAGGGGAGAGTCTTCCCGGATCAATAAAAGGGCGGTGGTCTCGACCCCCGCCCTTTTCCCATTGCAGTTGCACTCCCGCCCGTTGCTTCACAGGTCGGAAAGATCCAATCCCTGGCCGGCACGAATTCATAGCGTGGAAGCGCTCTTCGCGCCATGGGCAGATCTCCGCGCGGAGAGACCGGCAAGAACCATGACAGTTCTGCCTCAGAACCGAAAGGGAAAGGGAAATCAGGATGGAAAGCTCACGCAGAGATTTCTTGAAGGGCGCCTCGGCCGCGGCGGCCGCGCTGGCCGCAGCCAGGGGATTGCCCGCGCTGGCCGAGGCCCCGGCTTCCGGGCCGGTGCAGGTGTGGAGCACCTACGGCGACCGGCGCCACGCAGCGAGCCCGGCCTTGAGCTGGACGCCTGTCTCCCGGCTTGCTGCGGATGCCATCGTGCTCAATCCGGGCGCCACGCGCCAGGAGGTGCTGGGTTTCGGCGCGGCGTTCACAGATGCGTCCTGCTGGGTGCTCAGCCAGATTCCGGAGGAACAGCGGGCCGCCCTGATGCACGAGCTGTTTTCCCCCGACGAGATGGCTCTGAATGTCTGCCGCACCTGCACCGGGTCGAGCGACTATTCGCGATCGGTGTACAGCTTCGACGAAGGCAACGATCCCGATCCGGAGCTGCAGCGGTTTTCCATCGACCACGACAAGGCCTATATCCTGCCCACGCTCAAGGCGGCGCGCCAGCTCAATCCCGACCTGTTCCTGTTCTCCTCGCCGTGGAGCCCGCCGGCGTGGATGAAGTTCAACAACTCGATGCTGGGCGGGACCATCCGCAAGAGCACGCTGGAACCGTACTCCCGCTACATCGGGATGTTTCTCGATGCCTATCGGGCCGAGGGCGTGGAGATCAACGCCATCACGGTGCAGAACGAGGTCGACACCACCGTCGACGGGCGCTACCCGGCCTGTCTCTGGGCCCAGGAAGATGAGATTCTCTTTGTCCGCCGCTACCTGGGACCGCTGCTGCGCAAGGCCGGCAGCTCCACCAAGATCTGGGTTCTCGATCACAACTTCAATCTCTGGGGACGCGCCATCGGCGAGCTCAGCAACCCGGAGCTCTACGACTACGTGGACGGCGTGGCCTGGCACGGATACGCCGGCGATCCCACGGGGATGACCCAGGTGCACAACGCGTTTCCGGAGAAAAGCACCTACTTCACCGAGGGCGGACCTCTGCACGAACCCGATGCTCCGCGCGCCGATCCCATGACCAACTGGGCCGAGTGGGGCGAGTGGGCCAACAGCGTGATGAGAAACTGGGCGCAATCGATTACGGTGTGGAACCTCGCCCTCGACGAGAAGGGAACTCCGTACATCGGCCACTATGACCCCGAAGAACATGTGAGTACGTGGCCGACCGTGGGGCGCGGCGTTCTCACCGTGTGGAACGACACCCATAAGGTGGAGCGCAGCGGCCGGTTCTGGACCTTCGCACACTTCTCCAGGCACGTGCGCCGGGGCGCCAAGGTCTTCGAGACCGACGGCTTGGGCGACGGCGCGGCCCAGGCCTCCAAGGGCAAAGTCTCGCACGTGGGATTCCGCAACCCCGACGGCAGCTACGTGGTGGTGCTCGCCAATACCGGCCAGCAGACGCGCGCGCAACTGGTGCTTGGAACCAACGCCCTCGATCTCGATCTCGCGGCCGGCTCCGTCTTCACCCTGCAGTGGACGTAGATTGTCGAGCCTGCCGTCTCCAGCGCGGAAACGGCCGGCAACGCTCGAAAAAAGATAGACGGCGGCACCGGCGCGTTCGCCGCGCGGCAACACGGAAGCGCGGCGGTGCCGGTTACCAGGTCTTCAGATAGTCGATCACGGCGTCGATGTCGCTGTGCGTCAGCACCGCTCCCCAGGCGGGCATAGAGCCTTTCCCGTGCACGATGATATCCTCCGCCTGCTTGGTGGTGATCGACGACGGACCGTGGAAGATGCCGTGGAGATTCGGAGCCCCAAAGGGCATGGAATCGCCGGGCTGCTTGTTGTGGCAGGCGAGGCAGTGTTGTTGAAAGGTGGCCTCTCCCCGCTTGGCTCTGGGCCCCAGCGCACCCTGCGTCTCCGCCGGGGAACCGTGGAGTTCCATGCCGCAGAGCAGCAGGAGTAGGAGCAGACCCAGGGCGAAGCAACGAAGGCTGCAAGGGAAAACAGCCAGGGATGAAAGCCGATGAGTCTTCTCGAGCGGTCGATTGTGCAATGATCTCTCCATGCCGTTTTTCGATTGGGGAATGGGGTAGTTCCTGAAGAGCCGCGCCGGGTCTCCGGTTTGCGCGGCTCGAGGCGGCTATTGATAACTCCCCGGCGTGCTCGGCTGGCGGGCCGGGGACGGAGGCGGAACGTAGTCGAGCAGAGTATTCTCGGGCTGCCTCGCGGCCCAGGCGATGGCGCGCAGCAGCATGCGCTGAATCTGGTAGTTGTTGAAGTTTTCCGTCCGGTCTCCCTGCATCCACACGAACGCTCGCGCCGGCTGCCCGCCGGGCAGCGTGTGCTCGTAGGTCCAGATCTGCGGAACCACCTCGCCGGCGTGCTTGCCGGCCCACGGCGTGTTGGCGATCACGGTGGTTGCCAGAACGTGAACGCCGGGATCGTGCGCCCACGTGAGGCTGAAGAACGCCTCGTCATACAGGGTGAAGTCCGACATCCCTTCCATGATGGGGTTCGTTTTGTCGACGATGGTGTAGGGAACCGGCGCGGGATTGGTAAAGTTCACCTCGCCGTGCTTCTTGCCTGCACCCACGAGCGTGGCAAAGTAGGCCGGGTCGGGTCCGCAGAGCGAGTCGTGCAGGCTGACGATGCCGCCTCCGCGCAGGATGTAGTCGTGCAGCACCGCTTTTTCCTCATCGCTCAAAAATCCGGCGTCTCCTTTGTAAAGGACAATCACATCGGTATGTGCCAGATCGGCCGCGCTGGGCGGATGCAGCGCTCCGTCCACCACGGCGCCATGCTCGGTGAGGAGCTTGCTCCAGTCGGCGAGGAATTGGGGATAATCATGCCGGCCGGGCGGATGGGTCTTAAGCCCGGCCCAGATAAAGATATGCATCCCCTTGGGGTTCTGTCCCCAGGGCAGCGGCGCCTGCGCGCTCTGCCCCTGCGCGGCGATGGCGCTGAAGAAAGCAACGGCGAGGAGAATCACGGCGGGGGGAAGGATCCCTCGCAAAAACCCCCGCAAACGATCGAAGCGGCGAGAGGAGGGGGCGAGCAGCAGCCCTGCCCGGGAGTCAGAACCGCTGGAGCCGGCTTGGCGCGCAGCGAGCGCTCCAAGTTGTTGCTCTGTTGACATGAAAACCCCGGCAGTCTCGTACTCACCTGTATACTAAATTCAGAAAAGGGGTGTCAATAGACAGCGCGCCGGGTAACCCGGATCGTGAGCCAGGAAACCGGCAGACGGGAAGCCGGCCGGTCTCCGGTCCAGACCCGGATGCCGGAAGACAGGACGGGACCAGCCGCATACGATATTCACTCCGTCGCTGCGCCGCAATGGCAGCCCGGACGCCCGGGAGAACCGGTTTTCCCGGCGCGGCCGATTCGTTGGGGATGCGGCGCGATTGTCCCCGCGCCGGCGCTTCGTCTTTGTCTTCCCGGCGCGGCCGGATCATCAACTTTGCTCGTTGCTCGAGCGACGATGCGGCAATTTCCAGGCGGGCAATTGCAAAGACGGGTTGCGCGGATGAAGCGCGGAATGGATGACAGTGCCGGCGATTCCCGATACTCTTGTTGCCGTCGAGCCTGAGCTTCCGGCCGGACGGCGAGGGCAGGAGCGTCGATGCCGGTTTCTACGACCACGCGGAAGCGCGTCTGAGGGAGTCAGGGGTACGGCCATGACCGACGCAAAAGCGAAGAGCGCAACCCCGGCAGAGGCCAAATCCTCCCTGGTTGAGAAGATCCGCGATGGGATCGTCTCGCAAACGTACAAGGCCGGCGCGAGGCTCAACGAAGCGAGCTTGTCCCGCGAGTTCGGCGTGAGCCGCATTCAGGTGCGGGAGGCCTTGATGCAGCTCGAGGAGCAGGGACTGGCGGTCAGCCAGCCGCGGCGCG